>NZ_BAAACY010000078.1:0-95954 GCF_039521925.1 Virgibacillus salarius
AAAAGTGGTACTCACCAAATTATTGGCGAGTACCACTTTTTATTTTACTGGGTTTTGTCCCAGCCCCTTCTTCATAAAAAGAACCATATTGTAGAATAAAATTGAAGAGTCAGTACAGCCAAGTTCTATTATAGGAAGAATTTCTTGAAAATTACTAAATAAGATTGGCGGAATTAAAAACATGATTAAAATTAAAAGGTTGATAGATTGTACAATAGCTGAAGCTGTAAAATCTTGGAATGAAGGTTTTGCGGGGTATTATATTGATACGACAACGACTCCTGAAAATCTTATAAAAAGGATGGTCAATGAAGATCTTTCACCTTTATTATCTATAGTAGCCTTTAAAGATAACCAACCTATAGGAATTGTAATGAATGGTGTAAGAAAGGTTAAAGGAAAAAAAGTTGCCTGGAATGGAGGAACAGGTGTTGCTAAGGAATATAGAAGCAAAGGAGTTGGAAAAATATTAATAGAGTCAACTCTCTCTATTTTAAAAGAAGAAGGAGTAGATCTAGCAACACTTGAGGCAATAAGTAATAATACTAAAGCCATTTCTCTATATAAAAATATGGGCTATTTAATCTATGACAATTTAGAGTATTTAACACTCAAGGGAAAGTTATTACAAAATCCGATTAAAGATTCAAATAGAAAATATAATGTCGAACGAGTAGCACCTCAGCAAATAGGTCAACTTCTGTTTTATAAAACAATGAATCCTTGGCAAACGCAATGGCAAAGTGCCAAAAATGGTGAAGGGATCATCGTCAAAGATGATAGTGGAAATGAACTTGGCTATGCTTATTATCAAAAAATATTTAATTCTCAAGGGAGACATCTAAGTACTATTTTGTTTCAGTGTGAGTCGAAACCAGACCTGACAGATAGTGAGGAAATTGTCTATTTTATGTTAGGGGAGGTTTTTGGAGATTTTAAGGATGATATCATTCGAACAATTACTAATTTACCGATTACCAAAAGCGAATTACCTCTTACCATTTTGAAACAGATTGGATTTCAAACAATAGCTCAACAGGTTTACATGACGAAAGAAATGTAATCATTTTTTCTCAGTTTGATGTAGAAGTATGTTAACAAATAATATTAGAAGAGAAAGTAAAAGATACTAGATTAAAATTTTTTTGGGGAGGAAACAAATTATATCTACACCATACATATAGGTAATTATAACATTATTAGTTACGCTTACAGTGCTTTATATGACTGGGCTCATACGAATGGGGATCAATTTGATGGTCCTTTTATTGATTATGGCTAAAATATACAGCTCAGAAGTTCAAGTTTTTTCTGAACGTACTGTTTACATTTTATCCAGTGTAATCGATTTCTTCTTAGCATTATCTTTAATTACAAATAATTGGGGATTCTTTTTATTAAGTTTACTGCCAGTTTTTATAAATGTAATTTTTGCGTTTTTTACTAAGAAAAACAAATATATAAAAAGATTCAATCAAAGTCATTCCGAAAATATAAAGCCACAGTAATTCAGGAAGTGTATCTCGGGAATCATAACATTTACATTATGCCGCAAACGGGCGCAGTTGTTGAATAAGTAGTGTTCTAGAATTGGGCCATTTGATTGAGTAAAACAAGGGGGACGATTAATTTGTATTTCCCATCCAAGAAAGACAATTGGTTAGCTTTAATAATTTGGGGAGTAACACTTTTAATGGGCTGGCAGATGATAACTTATAAAAGCTTAGTAAGCTATATTATAGGTTTGCTAATAATTTGTCTGCTTTTATGGTTGTGGTTTGGAACTGGTTATAAAATTGAAGAAGGACTTATTAAAATCAAATCAGGCCCATTTAGAAGCACAGTGAAGATTAATGAAATAAAAAGATTGAATGCTACAAAAAATCCATTGGCAGGACCTGCACTATCCATTGATAGAATAGAGATTATTCATCGGAAATATGATATAGCGATAGTCTCTCCAAAAAATGTAGCCGAGTTTATTCGAGTTTTATTAACTGAAAATCAATATATTCAGGTCGACAATAATCTTTCCAACGACAAGAATAATTAAGGTAAGACTATTCCAGAAAAGGGCGCGCTTCGCTTCTTGAATATGTGTGTGCTTCAGAGCTGGGTCATATTGTTGTATAATTTCGTGAAATATTGGGGGAACTGATATGAACTTTATTGAATCGATAGACCAGTTTTTAATGCAATTGGTCATAGTCCCTATTGTAGTAATTGGATTAGGTGTTTTGTCAGCAGTTACTACTAAAAGAATCTTTGTCGGACCTTTAGTGACATTAATTCTTAATTTGTTGTATGAAGTATGGTATGCAAAATATTATTATCCTAATTTGGAGATTAGTTTCACATCTTGGAATATATATTTTCCAATTATATCTCTAGTTATTTCTGGAATCTTTATATCAGCAAGGAAAACGAAACCAAAGGAGTCTCATTGAAAAATTAATAACAGGTAACACTTAGGTCACCTATCTGGAATTGCGCCTCAATCGGGCCATATTGTTATAGAAATGCTTATCCACATCTACGATTGTAGAAACCGAGTTTCCTTTTTTTCTTCAGTTAAAAGCCTAGTTAATGATTGTTTCTACTCAGAGATCTTATAACCGTACTCCAGAATAGGTCGCAGTTGTAGAATAAGAGCTGCGCTTCTATAGGTCCCATAATGTTTAATAAAATGAAACCTTTCATAAGAGCAGTCGTATTTCAATTAAATGCTTTATTTCAGGAGGGGTAATTTGAAACTTATATTTTATTTTTTCATCCTAGCTTTGATTGTATTTTTAAATATTGGTCTTTATTTACCATTTTTAAAAGGCGATGAAGAAGATATTTGTAGTAATATAAACCGCTTGAAGAAATATAAGTGGTTTCAAGACCTTTTAAATAATAAAAACTATAAAGAACTAATTGTTTATGATAAAGATGTGCGTAAAGTCATTGGAAAGTTCAGTGGTAATAAAATTGATAGCAAACTTTTTCAGAATATATACCGAAAAAAGCTGCATAACACTTTACATCAAAAATCAAACCGTTTGGCTTAATAATAATGAAACATTCATTAATCGGGCGCGATTCTGGAATAAACAACTGCGTCCTGTGTTTAAGAAAAGGGGCAGATTGCTTAAGAACATGGAACTGTTTAGGAAAGAAAATGTGTTTACAATAAATGTAATTTTTTATGACCAAAGGAGAGGGTTTCTTGAAAGCTAAATGCCTTAAATTCAATGAATTTGGCAACCCCCAAGAAGTACTTAAAGTTGAATATAAAGACATTCAACCCCCAAAAGAAAACGAGGTTCTTGTACGCATGGTAGCTAGACCAATTAACCCATCTGATTTAATACCGATAAGGGGTGCTTACTCTCACAGAATTTCTTTACCAAATATTCCGGGTTATGAGGGAGTTGGAATTGTCGAAAACGTAGGTTCCTTGTTATCTCAAAATCTTATCGGCAAGCGGGTTTTGCCTATAAGGGGAGAAGGTACTTGGCAGGAGTTTGTTAAAACATCAGCAGAATTTACAGTGGCAATTCCAGATTCTATTGATGACTTTACAGCTGCGCAAATGTACATAAATCCAATTACAGCCTTGGTCATCTGTACTCAGGAGTTAGGATTAAGACCAAATGATATCCTCTTAGTCAATGCCTGTGGTTCATCTATCGGGCATATTTTTGCCCAATTATCTAAAGTGCTGGGCTTCCGGCTAATTGCGATAACTAGGAATGATGAGTATTCAAAGGATCTAATAAGGCTTGGTGCTTCTTATGTAATTAATACCTCTATAGATCCATTACGTGAAACAGTTATGGATTTATCTGGTGGGTTTGGGGCCGATGCAGCTATTGATTCAATTGGGGGATCAGTCGGTAATGATCTAGCTTTTTGCGTTCGTCCTGAAAGTACTTTTTTAACCTTAGGTCTTTTATCAGGAATCCAAGTAGACTGGGCTAGGATTACAAATGAGGCAAAAGTGAACGCAAAGTTATTTCATTTGCGGCATTGGAATAAAAGAGTCTCAGCCGATGTTTGGCAGGAGACATTTAACCATTTAATAACATTGGTTAATGGTAAAAAATTAAGGCTTATGAGACCTAAATCATATCACAGTTTATCGGAAATACAGGAAGCTGTTCGGATTGTTGAATTATCGAGGGGAAATCAAGGCAAAGTGATTTTAACGAACTGATAGGACTGCTTATTCCGTTAACGGGCGCTTTTCCGAATAAGGGTCAGCGCTCATTTTCATTAAAGGGCTATTTAGTTGAATAAAGACAAAATTGACTTGACAAAAAGACTAATTGAGTAATACTCTTAACCCCATTTAGTCTAATTAGACCATTGCAAACAAAGAAAGAAGGTTTTTCGATGAAATCTATATTATTAATCGGACAATCAAATATGGCAGGCAGAGGATTTATTGAGGATGTACCGCCAATTTATAATGAGTACATACATATGTTGCGAAACGGCAGATGGCAAATGATGGCAGAACCGCTTAATTTTGATCGTCACGTATCTGGTATTGGGCCGGCAGCCTCTTTTGCTCAGGCATGGACAGAGGATCATCAGGGCGAGTCCATTGGGCTAATAACCTGTGCCGAGGGAGGAAGCTCTATTGATGAGTGGTCAATTGATGGACTATTAACAAGACATGCGATTTCTGAAGCAAAATTCGCTATGGAAACAAGTGAAATAGTGGGAATTCTGTGGCATCAAGGAGAAAGCGACAGTTACGGAGAACGTTATCAGACGTATGAAGATAAATTGCTTTCATTATTTAAACACTTGAGAGAAGAATTGAATGCACCAGATATCCCGATTATTATCGGTGAATTGGGCCATTACCTTGGAGAGGTCGGATTTGGAAAAAGCGCTGTAGAATATAAACAAATAAACCAGATATTATCTAAAGTAGCTCATACCGAAAAAAATTGCTATATTGTAACATCAAAAGACTTAACAGCAAATCCAGATGGCATTCATATTGATGCAATCTCCCAAAGAAAATTTGGATTAAGATACTATGAAGCTTTTTCAAAACAAAAGCATGTTTTGGATATTTTGGACATAGAGCATGAATGGATTGAAAAGGAAGCAAAACGAGAACTAACTAAAAATGAACGTATATTTGTTCAAAGTATGAAGTTTGCCTTAGGACAATTAAGTTTTGAGGAGTTTTCTATGAATGTCTCCAATATTAATGAAAGCAAGTAAATTCTCTAATGTAATAATGCTTCACTTCTAAAAATGTCTTATCATGAAGAAATTGCTTAATTTCTATAGGATCGTGTGTACTCAGATATAATTTTGATTCTCATGTAAAACCATTATTTTACATATCATTTAAATGATGGTTCTTTATTTAAATTCATGTTAAAATATTTCTATTGCATTACTTTAATGTAACGTTAATATTACAATTTTGATAGGGCCTTCCCTTTTTTAGAGAGGATATATGATATGTGTGGATTTGTAGGTATGTTATTTGATACTCCAATGGAAAGATATGAACAAGATATTGCGCAATTTAAGGAACAAAATAATATTATAACCCACCGCGGTCCGGATGAGGAGCAATATTATTTTGACTCCTATGTATCATTTGGGTTCCGCCGATTAAGTATTATTGATATAGAGAGTGGAACACAACCATTAAGCTATAATGATAAGCAAATATGGATGGTTTTTAATGGGGAGATTTATAATTATTTAGAACTTAGACAAGACCTGATTAAAGAGGGTTATCACTTTGACACTGATTCAGACACAGAAGTGATTGCAGCTTTATTTGTTAAGTATAGAGAGGAGGCATTTAAATACTTAAGAGGAATGTTTTCTATTCTAATCTGGGATAAAGAAAGGAAAGAATTTTATGGTGCAAGAGATCCATTTGGAATTAAACCGCTTTTCTATTATGAAAATGATTTAGGGACATGCTTTGCCTCAGAGAAGAAAAGTATCTCATTAATGATGGAAAAGGAGGAAGTAAATCTAGATGCATTACAACACTACTTCAGCTTTCAATACGTCCCAGAACCAATGACATTGTCCCGTGGGATAAAAAAGGTAAAACCTGGTCACTATTTTAAAAAGAAACCAGGTGAATCAATTGTATTTACTCAATATTGGCATGCTACATTTCAGCCAGTAACTAAGGACAAACATGATTGGATAAAACAAATTCAAGATGTAATGTACGATTCGGTGAATAAGCATTTGCGTAGCGATGTGCCGGTAGGATCATTTTTGTCTGGAGGGATTGATTCAACCTTAATTGTTTCTATTGCGAGGGAATTCAATCCAAATATTAAAACATTTTCAGTAGGATTTGAACGAGAAGGATTTTCCGAAATGGATGTAGCTAAAAAAACTGCAGATAAATTAAATGTGGAAAATATAGCTACATTTATTTCTCCTGAAGAATATATAAATAGCCTACCAAAAATAATGTGGCATATGGATGATCCATTGGCTGACCCCTCTTGTGTGCCACTTTATTTTGTGTCAACGGAAGCAAGTCAACATGTAAAAGTAGTTTTATCCGGAGAAGGGTCTGATGAACTATTTGGTGGCTATAATATATACCGTGAACCGGAATCCCTAAAGGTATTTGATTCCGTTCCAGCACCTGTAAGAGGTTTGCTAGCTAAAGTTTCAGCTGTTTTACCTGAAGGTGTAAAAGGTAAAAGCTTCCTGTATCGTGGTACAACTCCTTTACGTGACCGCTATATTGGAAATGCTAAGATGTTTGAAGAAGAAGAAAAACGCAAACTATTAAAGAAATACAACGACCATGTACAATATCAGCAAATCACTGAATCACTATTTGATAATGTAGAGGAATATCCATTGGTAAATCAAATGCAATATATTGATATTAATACATGGATGCGTGGTGACATACTATTAAAAGCAGATCGAGTAACAATGGCTAATTCCCTTGAATTACGCGTGCCTTTTTTGGATAAAGAAGTCTTTCAGGTTGCTAAGCAACTTCCTGTTGATATGAAAATTGCTAATGGTACAACAAAACAGATTCTAAGAGAAGCTTCTCGTGGGATTATTCCTGATCATGTACTTGATCGTAAGAAGTTAGGCTTCCCAGTACCTATTCGCCATTGGTTGAAAAATGAGTTGAATAGTTGGGCTAAACAACTTATTCGAAACAGTGAAACAGATCATTTGCTACACAAGGATTACATTTTACAATTACTTCAAGCGCACTGTCAGGGAAAAGTTGATTATAGCAGGAAAATTTGGACAGTTCTTATGTTTATGGTATGGCATCAGAACTTTATAGAAGGAACATTCAAAAAGGAAGATATTCAAAAAATGGGACAAGAAAAAGAAGTGCTGGTATACAGCTGAAGGTAAGACAACTTGTATCAATATGTAAAACAAGAATCGAAGATTGCTAGCAGTAACCATTTATCTATGGAAAGTATTATGGATATGTCATCGAAAAAGCAAAGCCCCACTATCTTTTAGGAAGGGGCTTTAACTTTTAACTTAAAAGCAGTCAAACTACTTTGATAATTGATATGAAACAATAGGGATACCATGTTCCATTAATTTTCTTGGCTCGAGCCTGTTCGTAAATCTGAAAGGAGAGATTTGATATGGAAAATAGTACGGAACGCCAAATCTTAGAGGAGTTAAAAAATATAAATAAATCATTACAGTATAGGAGCAATAAAATAGATGACATGGAAAACGTGGCAAACCACTCTTCATTATAGGAGATATATTAAAATCATTGTTCATTGGAGTTCTTATCGTTGGTCCAGCTATAGCAGTTGCAATAGTAGCTTTTCAAGTTATTAGTGGTTGGCTATTTAATTAATCACTTTCCTTATATAACTATTAATAAATAGCATATTACATTTTAGTTTTTGGGGGAGATATTATTGAAAGTACTTAGACTTGTGTTAGCTATTATTGTAGTTTCATTATCAAGTTATGGTTTGATAACGGATACATCTGAAGTAATAATTCCTTATATATTATTATTTTTAGGGACAATGCTCTTTGTTACAGGCATTATTGAATTTAAAAAACGAAAGCCAACTGCCATTACGCTTATGCTTGCATCTGGTTTTAGCTTTTTTGTTACAATCTATACTTTAATAAGCTAACAGTGCTAGCATTGCATAAATGTTGCGCCTCGATTGAAACTCAGTGTTTAACAAGGAGTGATAAATTCAATGCCTATCTGTCAAAAGTGCAATAACAAGTGGAGCTGGAAACAAACCCTTAAGAAGATGTTTACATTGGATACCGGAATGACTTGCCCCTATTGTAGAGAAAAACAATATCAAACACAAAAGTCAAAAAAGAAAGCAGGGCTTCTGAATTTTTTCGTTCCTCTACCACTATTATTTAATATATTCTTTGATATTCCTGGAATTATCTTGCTTCGTTTATTTCCTGTTTTGTTCTTTTTGATTATGTCACTTCATCCGTTTTTAATAAGACTAAGCAATATAGAAGAAGACTTTAATTTTTTTGAAAAATAAAGCAACCGACCAAGCTCTTCCCGAAGGCATAAGAATGAGCGTGTTTTGCTTTGCTATCATCTTTTATGTAGCACGGTGCTGGATAATTTATGTAAAAATGTTTTGACATAAGCAAGTCTTTTACGATACAGTAAATGGAAAGAATTTTTGACATTTTTAGAAGGTGATAGCATTGTTAGTAAAATGGACGGTTCCGTTTTTGGTTGGATTGGCTGTGTTTTTTATTATAGGCTGGGTTACTGGCACGGATGAATATGGTGGAGTTAAGACAAAGGATGATGAGCGTTCGCAGTTGATTAAACAAAAGGCAATCGTAAACAGTTGGTTACTGCTAATTGTATTTTTTATTATTAATTTTGTTTTTGACTTTTTTAACTTAAATGATGAGCGTTTAGCAATGGTAGAGTTTGAATATCCAGGCTTATTTTACTTTTTTATTGCGATTATTAGCTACTTTGTATATTACTGGATTTATAGACGGCGGATGAGTGGAAATGGAAAATAAAATTACAAAGCTTCGGAAAAACAAAGGGTTCACACAAGATCGTTAGCAAAAAAATGTAATGTGTCAAGGCAAACAATTAATGCAATTGAAAACGACCGATATGACCCTACACTGCAGCTTGCGTTTAAAATAGCAGCTGTTCTTGGTACAACTGTAGATGATGTTTTCAAAAAATAAGCTACCTCTATCCTGAAACATGAAGGGTACCATTCTCACATAAGAAGGTGACTTTCTAAATCGAGCCAGCTTGTTTAATGATTGTTACTGGAGTATTCAACAAAAAACATAGCGTTTCAGCCTCTAGTCTGAAGCATTTGATTATTAATAATTATATAATCCATTTACGAACGATTTAACGAGGTGGATTATTATGATAAAAGTGAAAAAAGCATTAAAGCACCCATTACTAAGTTTTGTTAGTACAAGCTATGTAATATTCTTTGTATTTTTTATATTTATCGGGTAAGTATGATTTTTGGAGCACCTAGTAGCATAACAAACCTCTTGCAAATCATCTCTGCATGGTCACCAACCTTTGCCTTCGTTATTTTATTTAGAAAGATCTATCCGGGTTTAAAGTTAAAAGACTTTGTAAAGGACCAATTTTCTCCCAAAATTAGGTTTTCCTCTCTTAGTACCATGGTGATTATTCAGGTTATGATTATCGCTGTGACTTTATTTCTTCTAACCATTACAAACGATACTCAAAACTTGGCACTATCCTTTACAGGTCTTGGATTATTGTTCTTTGCATTCTTAGATAATTTAGTAAGGGGACCTTTAGGTGAAGAATTAGGTTGGAGAGGATATGCTTTAAATGAACTTCAAAAAAAGTACTCTCCCTTGAAATCAGCCCTATTAGTAGGCGTTTTATGGGGATTTTGGCATACCCCACTATGGTTTGTCTCAGGCTATACTGCAGTCAATTTAATCAAGTACATCGTACTTTTTATGATTGGAATTATATCTTTTTATGACGCTGTTCTACAACCTAAATAAGAACCTAATGATACCAATTATTTCTCACCAACTATTTAATTTTTCTCTTGTGTTGATAAAAGGAGAATTATTAGATATTTTGGTATATGTTATGCTTGCTTATTTTGCTTTCGCAATTATATTAATTATAATAAATCCGAAGGAAATTCTATACAAGAAAACCTAGGTTAGTGATAAAGCTGAGGCGTGTGAATAATTGAAAGCGTGTGGAACACTTTGGAACATTTGCTTCTTTCAATTATTAGCGGTCATAAGAGGCGATGGTATTCTAGCACGAAGTTTATTCTGTTAACGGAGTAGGAGTTGAAAATCACTATTTCTAACAGGGATATATTATTATCTATCTGAGCTTATAACATTTGCGATTGTTAAAACGTTAAACTTTACCCGAATCCTTTTTTCCCAAATCAGCCCAATAAGATTTGAGCCTTCTCTTTATTTTTCCTATAACGCCAGGATTTTAATAATTCTTCTACATATATCATGCCGAAATTACATAAACGATTCACTACTATTTATTACTTCACAGTATGCTACAAATAGATTGCATCTTATTTTTGAACAAAGAAAGGAATTTTTTAATGATAGTAAAAAATGACTTTATCATTATTACCGGAGGACCAGGATCTGGAAAAACGACCCTGTTGCATGAATTAAAGAAACATAATCAATCGTTTGTTCCTGAGGTTGCAAGGGAGATTATTAAAGCACAGCTTGCTTCGAATGGTGATGCTCTGCCTTGGGGAAATGTAACAAAATATCGTGATCTCATGCTAGTTCAATCCATAGAAAGTTATCTTTCAGCATTGACGAATCCTTCTAGCCAACCCCTATTTTTCGATCGGGGCATTCCAGATACGCTTACCTATACATATTTAATAAACATTCCTGTTTCGGAACAGCTTGACTACGCCGTCAAAAGCTACAGGTATAATAAAAAGGTATTTATTTTACCACCTTGGAAGGACATATACCAAAATGATGATGAGAGAAAACAAGATTATGAAGAAGCGGTCGTAACTTATCAAGCTATGTTTAGGATTTATGAGCAACTTGATTATGAGCTTATTGAGGTACCAAAAATAGGGGTGAAGCAGAGAGCAAGCTTTGTCCTTAAGAATGTTAAATCATGAAGGTAATTGTTGTAATGGCCGTGCTAATTGAGTCGTGTATCCTTCGAAAGTATTTCGTAGCTAAAATATCTCTTCCTGTATTCTGCTATGACTGTTAATAAGCATGAACCATACTAGAAAAACAAGCTTTTTTTGTATGAGAAGTTTGATAGGAATTGCTACTTTGGGAAGGAAAAATACGAATCCTGCTAGCTACAATACATTACTTTCCCAATCTTACAAAGTGCCCCATAGGCTTTTTTCGATATTTTCTCTATAAGCCCCTGAGCCTTTAATTTCAATAGTTGATTTCCTCAGGCCCCTACTTTCCTAATCAGCTACATCTTTATATTCGCTTAAAACTGAATAATTGATTTATGAAATTATTTTCATTAAATGCTGTAAAATTGATAGTTAAAACAGGTTTCATTGAAAGTATATACATTCAAACGATTTGAACATATAATGAGGTGCAAGAGCTAGAAGGCATTGTAATTATTATATTCATATAAGTATTCATTAAATGATTAGGCGGTGAGAGGTTATATTTAAGTACCATAGAAAGTGTAAGAGGAAAATAGTTCATAAATAAACGTTGTAAAGGAAGGTGGAATATACATGTCACAGAAAAAGATTGTTGGGGTTACAGCTTGTTCTGCTGGAATAGCTCATACTTACATGGCTGCTGAATCTCTTGAAAAAGCTGGAAAAGAAAAAGGATATCAGATTAAGGTGGAGACGCAGGGGTCAATTGGTATTGAAAACGGTTTGACTGATCAGGAAATTGAAGAAGCTGATGTGGTTATATTAGCTATTGAAATAAATATTGATATGTCTCGGTTTATTGGGAAGCGTGTCATGCGTGTCAGGGCATCTGAAGCAATAAAAAATCCTGATGCATTAATTGAAAGCGCTTTGAATGAAGCGAAACCTTATGGAGAAAAAGGTACAAAGGCTGGTATTGCAAAAATGGGAAAAACGGATGAGGGTGGTTTTTTCCAACATATTATGGCTGGAATTTCATATATGATTCCAATGGTAATTGCTTCTGGTCTTATTTTAGCTATAGCAAATGTTTATGCATTTCAACGCGATGAGGCAGGAAGAATTGTTGAATGGGGATTTGATATATCAACAGCAATGGGCGAATTAATGGCCAATTTATTTAGTGTTGGACAAGTCGGATTCTTATTAATGATTCCACTTTTTGCTGGGTTTGTTGCAAATTCAATTGCAGGCAAACCAGCTATCGCTGCTGCTATGATAGGGACTTATATTGCTAATGATGCAGAAATGCTTGGTGCAGAAGCCGGAGGAGGCTTCTTAGCCGCGATACTTGTTGCTTTTACTGCCGGGTATTTGGTAAAGCTACTTAAAAAAATCCCATATCCTAAATTGATTCAACCAATCGTTCCGATTATGCTGATTCCATTAATAAGTACCCTCTTAATAGCACTATTTGTCTTATATGTGGTCGGAAATCCAATGGCATCCATGATGAACTTTTTATACGATGGGTTAACGACCTTAAATGAAAACTATGCGGCAGCTCCTGTTATTATCGGTGTCATTATCGGAGCTATGGTTGGATTTGATTTAGGGGGACCGATTAACAAGACAGCTTTAGTGTTTGGTACCGCCGTTTTTACAGATACAGTTGCAAAATATGGAATCGAGGGAGCAAATTTTGTTCCACAAACAGCAACACAGGCTGCTATTTCAGTCGCTCCACTAGGAATTTGGTTAGCATCTTTACTGTTTAAGAAAAAGTTTTCCCAAACAGAAAAGGTGTCTGCAAACAGTGCATTTGGCATGGGAATTGTTGGGGTGACAGAAGGGGCTATCCCATTTGCAGCACAAGATCCTATTCGAATGATACCTGCTTTTGTTGCTGGCTCCGCTGTCGCTGGTGGTCTTGCTGCTGGATTAGGAATTAAGTTTTATGGAGGAATAGGATCACCATTAGGAGCATTTATAGGGTATATTGAGCAGCCAATTCCTTTTGTTACGTGGATATTTAGCGTCATGATGGGTGTATTAGTAACCGCCATAATTATTGGACTTACGAAAAGAAAGGTCGAGTAAAAGATGATAAATGAAATGTTTGATGCAAATCATGTTGTATTTAATTCAGATATAGAAACGAAAGATGACGCATTGCGTTTTATTGCTTCATTTGCAGAGCGTATTGGAATTGTTAAATCTTCTAAATCCTATTATAAAGGACTAAAAAAGAGAGAAAAAGAAGTGACCACAGGGTTTAAAGATGGAATAGCGATTCCGCATTGTAAACATAAAACGGTATTAAAACCTACATTGATGCTTGTGAAATTTACTCAACCAATTGAATGGGAATCAATGGATAAAAAAGCTGTCCATATCACATTTGCATTAGCGATTCCTGAGGGAGAAAATCAAGAGCATTTAAAAGCACTAAGTACCATTTCTCGTGCATTAATTGATGAAACATTTATCGATTCGCTTTTATCTGTTACATCTGAAGCGGGGATGTACGAATTGATTAGGAGAAAATTTAGTAATTAAAACAATTAGGATTAGACGAGGTAGGGTGTTAAATGACAAATAAGATTCATGTAATAGCGCATACACATTGGGATTATGAATGGTATTTCACAAGTAGTGAGTCGTTCATCCAACTTTGTTATCATGTAGATGAAGTGATTAAAGCATTAGAAGAAGGTGTCTTGGATTATTATATGCTTGATGGACAAATGAGTATTGTCGAGGATTATCTTGAAGTAAATACAGACAAAAAGGAAAGGCTTATGGCCTTAATTAAAAAAGGAAAATTGAAGGTTGGGCCATGGTACACACAGTCAGATCAAATGATTATACGTGGAGAATCGCTTGTACGTAACCTGCAAATCGGAATGGAGTTGGGAGATTCACTAGGAGGAACAGATCGATTAGGCTATGTACCTGATGCGTTCGGACAATCTATCGATATGCCGAAAATATTTGCACAAATGGGGATAGATAAAGCTGTATTTTGGAGGGGATTATCATCTGATAAAGCTAATCAACGAGAATTATTTTGGGAATCCGAGGATGGTAGCCGGGTCTTAGCTTATAATCTAAAAGACGGGTATTTTGTGGGAGTTCAACTTATTGAAAGCAATAACAGTGAAGCTTTAATGAAGCAAATTAAGATAGGAACAACCTCATCCCATATTGCACTTCCTGTGGGTGGAGATCAACGATATGTAGACTTTAATCTAAAAGAAAGAATTGCTGACTACAATAAAGCTTTGTCATCTGATAGATTAATAGAAAGTAATTATGATGACTTGTTTGAAGGAATAAACAGCGAAAGAAAAGATTTGCCAAAGGTTCAAGGTGAATTATTGAATGCGGAAGTATCGAAAATTCATCGTTCTATATACTCCTCTAGGTATGATCATAAATATATAAATGATAAAGTGGAACGTCGGTTAATATATCAATTAGAACCTTTAATGGCTATTGCAACTCAGATAGGTATTCCTTATAAAAAGGAATTAGTGGATAAAATTTGGAAGCTAACCTTAAAAAATCATGCACATGATAGTGCAGGGGCGTGTAATAGCGATAAAACAAATCAAGCTATTCTACAAAGGCTTATTGATGCTGATCAGTTATCCTATTCTATGGTTGATTACTTAACAAGGAAGATTAGTGAATCTAGGAAAGAGATAAAGGATAATCAAATTACTGTTTTTAATACATTGCCAATGCGCAGGGAACAAGTGTTGAGGCTGAAGATTTCATTATCTCAATCCGACTTTGTAATTTATCATAATGGAAAAGAACTTCCTTATGAAATTATCAGTATGGAAAAACATTCAAATGAACCAATACGAAAGAAAGCAAACACGTCTCCAAAATCATATTATTTTGAGTTAGAAATAGCACTTAAACTAGAGCTTGCTCCACTAGGATATGAAGTTTTAGATGTTATCGAAGGGAATAAAGGAGATACTCCTCAAATAGTTGAAAATAAGCATAAAAGTTATATAGAAAATGAATATTATAAGATAGACTATGTCAATGGAGAGATTAATGTATATGATAAAGTCTCTGATACATTCTATGAAAATCTCTTCATGATTGAAGACACTGGTGATGATGGAGATAACTATGATTATTCGCCACCATTAGAGGATAAATCGATAATGCTTGGATTTTCGAATAGTTTCATCGAATGTTCTCAAGGGACGTTCGCGTGTTGTCTCAAATTATCTGGAACATTCATTGTTCCTTTATCTCAGGAAGAACGGATTCAGATGAAAAATACTTGCGAAATCCCTTATGAATGTTATATTACATTGAAAACAGGAGAAAGATCCATTGGTATTCAACTAGAGCTAGAAAACAACGCGTTAGATCACCGAATGCGACTACTTATAAATGGAAATGTAAATACGCAACAAAGCATATCAGATACTCCATTTGGAACAATTTCTCGCCCGATAACCGATCCAAATCTACAGTCATGGCAAGAAAAAGCATGGAAAGAAGAGCCAACTGGAATTTACCCAATGTTGAATTTTGTGAACATACATGACGGGCAAAGAAGTGTTACTGTCTTTTCAAAAGGGGTTAAAGAGTATGAAATAATTGGAAAAGATGACATGAAAATCGCGCTTACCTTATTCCGAGCAGTTGGATATTTAGGGAAGCCAGATCTACTTAGACGACCTGGTGTAGCTTCTGGAAATCAATTTAAATACATTCAAACACCAGATAGTCAGTTGCAGAAGAAGCTAAAATATAAGTTTTCGTTAATGCTTGGAAAGTCCTTTTCCGAGTCTGAAGCTTTTAGACACTATCAAGAATATGCTATTTCTGTGCCATATTATCAGCAGCAATCATTAAATCAATTTACAACAACATTAAAATATTTTGTCATGCAACCATTATCTAATGCCGTTCCTAATCATTTGTCTTTGCTTGATACGACTAAAGTGAAAAAGGTTGTTTTTAGCTCATTTAAAAAGTCATGGGATGGGAAAGGGTTTATCATTCGCTTTTTTAATCCTACCTGTAAAAAGATTGAGGACGGTGGGGAAGTGATATCGCATCATGGTTCCATACGATGGTCGTTTACCAACATGGAGGAAACCATAAATGAAAATGATGTCTATCAAGAAAATATGATTCAGCTAGGGATGTTTAAACCTAAAGAGATTAAAACAATTTATGTTCAGTTTGCATAAGAATTGAGACTTGTTTTGGCAATTACTGAAGCATGTGGGTGATAATAATTGTTGAATAGTGATTTGTTTTTAACTATAGAAAGCTCAAAATTAAAATTCACAGCAGTTGATGAGCAGATAGCTGATTATTTTTTAAGTGGCAAACCGCCACTTAAGCAATCTGTTCTTGCTCGAAAAATTAATGTATCAGCAGCTTCCATTACAAGGTTTTGTAAAAAAATAGGTTTTGAAAATTATAAAGAATTAATGTATTTTTATCGAAAAATGGTAAAAGAACATTCGAATGATAAGAATAAGGTTACAAGGAATTTACAGTATCGATATAAAGAAATGATTAATGAAATTGATGAAAAAATTGATATAGAAGATGTTAAATTGGTATGTAACTATATAAAAAGTCATAAGATTATTCACATCTATGGACTAGGGTTGAGTGCCATTGCTGGTGAAGACTTTAAGTTTCGTTTTACTAGGATAGGGAAATATGTAGAAGTTGTTCAAGATTATGATTCTATTGAGATGATCTCATCCCTTCTAAATAAGGAAAATTTAATTATATACTTATCATTACGTGGTGAAAACAAGCATGTCATTCAATCATTAAGACGTTTAAAAGAAAAAGGGGCTACGATTGTTATTATTACCTCAAATCAATCCTCAGATATAAGTGATCTTGCAAATGTAACCTTACTAACGTCACAGATTAAAAATGCAAATGAAGTGGAACAAATTTCTGGGCAAATTCCTTTATTGATTATTATTGACGTGCTTTATTCGCAATATATTAATATGTTTAGAGAAAATGTAAGTAAATGGATTGAAACGGAGCAAGCCTATTTACAGGGACATTAAAGACCAATCATCTTCATGTCTATTTAAAAAGTATTACTTATATCATTCGTAACGAACTACTATTTGCAAAGATGAGGTGTTACCGATGCATGCAAACGATTATATATTTCCAACAAATTTTAAATGGGGTGCGGCAGCTTCTGCAACTCAAACGGAAGGATCTGCTAATGATGAAAATAAAGCAAAGAATATTTGGGATTACTGGTATCAACTAAACCCGGAACGATTTCATGAAGGCGTAGGACCGATGAAAACATCCGATTTTTACCAGCGTTATACTGAGGATATTAAGCGGATGAAGGCAATTCATTTAAATTCCTTTAGAACTTCTATATCATGGTCTCGATTGCTTCCTGATGGAATAAATGTTAATGGGGAAGCAGTTTCCTTTTATCAAAAAATGTTTGATCAACTTATTGAACATGGTATTGAACCCATTGTTAACCTATTCCATTTTGATATGCCTTTACTTATGCAGGAAAAGGGTGGATGGGAGAGCCTTGAGGTAGTGGAAGCATTCAATTATTATGCTCAAACGGCATTTGAACTATTCGGTGAAAAAATTAAGAGGTGGACGACCTTTAATGAACCTATTGTTCCTGTAGAAATGGGATATTTGAATCATTACCATTACCCTTGTGTCGTTGACATGAAGCGAGCAGTGGTAGTTGCTTATTATTCCATGTTAGCAAGTGCAAAAGTAATCCAGACTTATCATGAATCGAACCAAACAGGTAAGATTGGTATTATCTTAAATTTAACACCATCATACCCTCGTAGTGACACAAAAGGGGATGTCAAAGCAGCTCGTATAGCTGACCTATTTTTTAATAGAAGCTTTTTAGATCCTTCTGTTTATGGGTCTTATCCTGAGGAATTGACTGAACTGCTCAGATCATATGATTTATTACCAGAAACAAATCAAGAAGATCTAGCGATTATAAAAAATAATACAGTTGACTTTCTCGGAGTGAATTATTATCAGCCACGAAGGGTGAAGGAGAGAGAGAGGCCATATCAATCGGATCAAATCTTACCTGAAAAGTTCTTTGAATCATATATTTGGCCAGAGCGTCGGATGAATCCTTATCGTGGATGGGAAATATACGAAAAAGGCATTTACGATCTTGCTATTAATATTAGAGATAATTATGGAAATATCCCATGGTATGTAGCTGAAAATGGTATGGGAGTAGAAAATGAGGAGCGTTTTTCAGATAAGTCAGGTATGATTCAAGATGATTATCGGATTGAATTTTATAAAGAACATTTGAAATGGCTGCATAAAGCTATTCGTGAAGGATCAAATTGCTTTGGCTACCATGTTTGGACATTTATGGATAATTGGTCATGGCTCAACGCTTATAAGAATCGTTATGGACTATATCGTGTTGATATAAGGACACAAGAACGTTCCCTTAAAAAGAGTGGACAGTGGTTTGGCGATGTAGCTAGGAAAAATGGCTTTTAAATGAAAAATTATTGCACGATAGAGGTGGATCTATATGGCGAATGTTCTCACATTTGATCTCGGTGGGACCTATATAAAATATGGTTTAATAGATACAGAAGGGCATATACTTCATAAGAATTTTATGCAAACACCATCTACACTTGAAGATTTATTAATGTTTATTAAAAGCAAGGTGCTAACCTATACCAATAAAGAGATGAAAGGGATTGCGGTTAGCGCTCCTGGTTCCGTTTCAGAAGATGGTTTCATTTATGGGTCAAGCGCTATTCCGTATATTCATGGTCCCAATATCAAGCATCTTATTGAAAAAGAAACAGGATTAGCAACACAAGTAGAAAATGATGCGAACTGTGTTGGATTAGCTGAAGTATGGAAAGGATCTGCCAAAGGAAAAAAAGATGTATGTGTTGTCGTCATTGGAACGGGTATAGGTGGCGCATTGATAAAAAATGGAATCGTTCATAAGGGGAACACACTGCATGGTGGAGAATTTGGCTATATGATACTTAATCCACATAATCTAAGTAGTGGCATGAATACATTTAGTGAAGTAGCCTCTACCTATTCTATTATTAAGCGTGTCGCCAGTGAAAAACAACTAGAAATATCATCATTAACAGGTGAAAAGATTTTCACCTTAGCTGACCAGGGAGATAAGGTGTGTGAGAGAGCTATTTCCGAATTCATCACGATGCTTTCGATTGGAATATATAATATTCAATATGCTTTGGATCCTCAGATAATATTAATTGGTGGAGGAATTAGTGCAAGAGATGATTTACTTTTACGATTAAGAAAAGAAATAGATAGGGTTGTCGGTATGGTAGATGTAGCAACAATTGTTCCAAGAGTTGATCGCTGTACATTTCATGCAGATGCTAATATGATAGGAGCGGTGTACCATTTTTTGCAAATGCAAAAAAATGATTAATAGTATTCCTTTACCAAGAATTGATTTTGATTTTTATCACCATTATTTCTTTCATGGCAAAGATGAATCTGAAAAATAGATGAATAATAAAGACGGATATGCTTATCTGTAATAAGGTAAGCTTTTTTTATGGTCTAGGAAATTATAACATCGGCCCATGTGAATAAATATGGGGCTCGCGTCCAGCTCCAGCGCCCAGAAGCTAGGTGACTTCACGAATTGCCCTAATCTAAGTCATCATCGGCTCGTAAGCTCACCGTGACTCCTTTATCTCTGTTGTCTCGCTCCAGTCACTACATTTCTAATTGGGCTTTTGTTCTGGAATAAATTGGAGCTACATGCTGCATTTTGAAATAATTGATTGAAAGAATAGGAATTGTATAAGAAGGGATACGTCTTTTTATATTGAAGTATATAATAAAAAGGATAGTGAAGGGAAAACAACAGAAATGAAATTACTTACAACAGAAAATCTAACAGAATTGGAGCTTTTAAATAATGCTTTGAGAAACGAGGGATTAAAAGAGATTTCAAAGGAAACTGAAATTAATAGGTTAGGTGAAGGTGCTTGGCATCATGCATATTTAATCGAAAAGGAACAGCTCGTCCTTCGTATTCCAAAGAGAGTTGCCTATGATAAAGAAGTCGTATTCAATCGAAAAGCGCTAACGTCGGAATATGCTGCTACAAAAGCATTTTACCAACATGCCAACAGAGCGAAAGAGGGAGTTTGTCCGAAGCAATTTAAGTTCTTTGTTGATGAGAAACTGACCTATACGATTGAATCGTATCTAGGCAAATCTATTGGCCTTCAGCGTCAGACAACAGATCTATCGAGAAGGTATGGAAAAGAGTTAGGAGCGTTTTTTCTTGCTCTTGAAAACTTAAATTCTCCTTATAAGGGCATAGGTCATTTGGAAATTGGACAAACAGGTGAGTTAAAAGGTGAACTAGATATGGATTTAAAGGCGTTTGTTCTTGAAGAAACCAAAGAATATCAAGAGGAATTAAATAAATTAATTGATAGTCCCTACGAATTTGATAGAGCAAAAGTTGTAAAAGCTGGGGAAAGCTTCATTTCTCGTCGTTCGATAAACGATGAGAAAATTATCCTGACAAATCAGGATACATCTCCTGAAAATATCATCTATACAAAGCGTGCTGCGAAAATTATAGATCCCTATCCACTGCTATATACAGGAGTATCTATTGCTGCCAATTATGTGTTTAATTATCAAGCCTTATTCCACTTGTTTCATAACACAAAAAGATATCGCAAAGGGAATTATCATCTTTATATACCTCAATTAATAGCGAGTGCAGAAGGCTTTATTGAAGGGTATACTGGTAGTTCAAAACAGAAGCGTGATGCACTACATATTGAAGTGTTCTTAAAGCTAGTTACAATGGCGTATACACACTATCAGTTAGTAAATGAAGCACCGTTAGACCGTGAACAAATAATTCGCTTTGGAACGAAAGAACAAGTGGAAGGGCGGTTACGAATTTACCTTAAGAAGCTTGAAGAATATCCAAAATAGTAATTATCTGTTACAATTTCACTCGGACTTACCCAATTATTGTTCCATGTTGTATACTTATGAAAGAGTATAGGTAAGATTTTTTTCGCAGACAATGAGAAAGCTATAAGTGCTTTCGTAATTATGTAGTTATAGCTAATAATATCTTATTTCTATGTCATCTATCGCAGTTTAATAAAAGTAAGGTGATAACCATTAAAAATATTAAAAGTATCCTGTTCTTTCTGCTTGGATCGATATCGCTAGGAATTGGTGTTGCAGGTATCGTACTTCCTGTACTGCCAGGTGGGCCATTTTTTCTTTTCGCGTCTTTTTGCTTTGCGAAAAGTTCAAAGCGAATCGAAAATTGGTTTAAGGGAACTTCGTTTTATGAAAAATATGTAGAACGATTCCGCCAAAAAAAGGGTATGACACGTAAAGAAAAAATTCGCATCAATTTGATTGCCGACGCTTTTATCCTGTTTTCCGTATTTTATGTGGACATTCTCTTGGTGAAAATTTTATTAGTGATACTTGCTCTTTATAAACATTACTATTTCATCAAGAAAATTAAGACGCTTAAACCGAAACAAGAAGAAATCGCCAAGGATTTTATATAGGAAGCTTTCGTTGTTCAGATTTATAAGAAAATTAGCTATACCCAGTGCTGCGAGACGATGCATTTTTGCATCGTCTTTTGTTGTTATTCATATCGAATGCCTTCTGATAATTGTTGAAGCACCGGCCAATTTTTAATATGTAGCTTTTCTTTATTACGGATAAGGACATGTTGTTCGCTTAACCTTTTCAAAACACGATTTAAGTGACGAGGTGTAGTGCCGATAAGTGAAGCTACTTCATTCGTGTTCGTCGTAAAAAGCTGTTTACCAAATTTTGCATCGGAATAAATGGTACACAGGTATGCAGCGAATCGAGCTTCTACAGGAGCAAGCGCATTAATTCGGGATGCCACAGTACAGGTTTGTAGCTTGTAACTTAACTCCTCTAAAAGCATCTCTGTAAATGGGCTGTAAGTTCTTAAATAGCGCTCATAGATGGTATAAGGTATATAAATAAAAGTAGCTGGATGTATCGTAATAACATCTGATTGGATTGTTTTTTTCTGAAAATATTCGATGTCACCAAGAATTGATACTGGTGAACAAAATCGCAGGAGAAGCGATTTTCCTGTTACTTCATTTGTAGTTACACGATATTTCCCTTCTGTCAATATATAGAAGCCTGAAGCTTTATCTCCTGTATTGACAACCTGCTGACCTGCTTGAAAGGATATCAATTCTATATACGGTTCTAGATGATCAGGAAATGGAAGCTGAAAGGTTTGGATATAATTCATTAATGTAGTCATTTCGTTCTCCTTCGGGACATTGGTCCTTTTTATTATAACAAAACAGGATTATACTGTAAGCGAGGTGAAAGAAATGATTTTTGTATTTGATTTAGATGGTACGATTTGTTTTAAGGGTGAGTCATTAAGTTATGAGATGCGTGAGGCATTAGATGTTTGTATTTAGCATGGACATGAGATCATATTTGCTTCAGCTCGACCGATTCGTGATTTATTACCAGTTTTGCCGAAGAGATATCGCCATTTTCGAATGGTAGGAGGAAATGGAGCTTTCACATTTGAAAATGGAAAAATGCATGTGCGCACGTTTACTCCTAACTTAGTTTTAAAAATAAAGCGATTAATTGAAAAGTATCACTTAACCTATTTAGTAGACAGTGATTGGGATTACAGCTATACAGGTGAGGTGCAGCATTCTATATTTCGTAATCTAGACCCTGAAAAGCAAGCTGAAAATAAGTCATTAGACGAATTAAAGATGATAACCAAAATCGTCTTATTTACGACTACTGATGAAATCAAGCATAATTTGAGTCATTTACCTGTACAGATCTATGAACATGGGAGAGAGAATTTGCTTGATATATCTCCATTAGGAATACATAAAATGAACGGATTAAACCAATTGGGAATACAATCAGGGGAATTTATCGCATTTGGGAATGATCAAAATGATTTAGAGTTATTTAGAAATGCTACATATAGTGTTTGTGTAGGAGAACACGCCATGAAAGAATATGCAACAATTTCCATAAAAAAGGAAAATGTTCCCGCTACGATAAAAAATATTAGTGATTACGCCAAGCATTATAATGAAGCTTTAAAAACTTGATGATTATTAACAAGTTATTCCACCATTTTACCTTGCCTGTTGACCCGAGATTCTGTTATATAGATACCTTTATTTCAATCACTTGGGGTCCCCTTCTTCTGTAAACACATATTTCTTTTTCTCCAATAATAAAAGCATCTCCATAGTAGTCGCTTATTTTAGATATGACTCTCGGGGTGCTTTTTCCTCTAGCTCATTTAATTAGGTATCTTCAGATATACAGGTTTTTCTTTTGTGAATTTTGTTGCCTGCGTCTACTACAGAAATACGATTGGGACTGCGTAATAACATTAAATCTTGATATAGACTTCGTGATTTCGTTTCTAATTAGAAAAAAGTACAAAATTATTCTGGATTTTATGCTTCACAAGCATTATAATGATAATGATAATCAATATCAATTAGATAATCTACTGACTTTCTATTCTGTCTTTTAATGATGTAGGAACAGCAAATGTCGTTTGGTGTTGTAGCCAATCATGTTACAGAAGAAGTAGAAATAAAAAAGGAGGCATGGTTACTAGTTGTTTAACTAATTATTGGGCAGGGCAAGTGTGTTCCTTTTTGTTCTAAGGAGTTCATTGGTCAAGGCGACATAATTTCCAAAACAATGTTACCATTCATAGACTATTATATGGCTGCTGTGCCCATATGTAGAAAATACTTCTGATTAAAGCATTTTCCGGGTACAACTTACTTTGTAGGAAAGGTTTTGGTACATATGACCACAAATAGGCAGCTATGCATCGGTTTATCCTTGTCAACAACATGGATGAAGGGGAATGGCTGGAGACATAGAGACAGTGGTGTAGAAAACTTATATTCAAGCGACTTTTATGTGCAATTAGCGAAGATGGCAGAAGAGGCGAAACTTGATTTTATCTTTAGGCCAGATACATTGTTTCTGAACAAAGAGGTACTGGGGAATTCACCTGGCTTTGGCAGCTTAGATCCGACGCTTCTGCTAACTTCGATTGCTCGTGAGACCAACCGAATTGGACTGGTTACTACTGCTTCTACCACTTTCAACCCACCATATACGGTTGCTAGGCAGCTTCAGTCTTTGCAGTGGATTAGCAATGGGCGTGCAGGGTGGAATATCGTCACTTCCATTGAAGGTGCTGGAAATTTCGGGGATGATCCGATGCCGTCATCACCGGAAAGATATCAGAAAGCAAGTGAATTCACAGACATTGTCCGCAAGCTATGGGATAGTTATCCGAACGAATCGCTGGTTATTAATCGTTCTACAGGACAATATGCGGATAAGGAAATGGTTTCTCCCATCAATCATTCCGGTGATTTTTTTAGTGTTGAAGGACCGCTTAATGTACCGGCACATAAATCAGGGACCATTCCTTTGTTCCAAGCAGGCGCCTCAGAATCGGGACGTAACTTTGCAGCTTCGGTAGCGGACGCTATTTTTGCAGCCACTCCAGATATGGCTTCAGGTATTGAATTACGTGATGACCTAAGGAGACGAGCGAAGAAGCATGGACGTCATCCAAGCGCAATACGAGTTTTGCCTGGATTGTATTTTTTCCTAGCCAATACGCGACAGGAAGCACTAGAACTACATCGGAAAGCGCATGCACATCTAAGTCAAGAGCATAGATATGCTTCAGTAAAATCCATACTTGGTATGGATATCAGTACACTACCTTTAGATCAATCGATAACAGTCGATATGCTACCCGATCAAAATCAACCAGTTCGTAGTAGGACGCATGCTGATTTGTTGCGCAGGTTAATTACACGACAGCAGCCCATAGTGGAAGAACTGTTGTCAAGGCCGGAGGTAGTCGGTTCTGCACATTGGGTCGTCGTAGGAACGGTTGAGGACGCGCTAAGTGAAATTACGGAGTGGCTTGAAACAGGTGCTGCAGATGGGTTTATTGCTTTACCAGGAGGCTCGAAAACATCGATGGAACTGTTCTTTAGCGAGCTGATGCCAATGCTAGTTGAGCGAGGGTTGTTTAGGAGTGAATATACTGGGTCTACCTTACGTGAGCATTTAGGTATCACATAAACTGTCACTGAAATAAGTCTGATTGGATATCAGTTTTTATCAGTGAAACAATTAATTGGAAGATAGCTTAGATTTTAAGTATTACTATTATTATAGCGGGAAGGGGTTTAGGAAAGATGAAAAGATTTATGTTCGTTAGTTTAATCGCATTACTAATGGTTGTATTAGCTGCATGTGGAGGAGATAAAGATAGTGAGTCAAGTTCTTCTAATAATAGTGAAGACACGGCTCAAGCAAATGAGGATACTAGCGAGGAAAGCGAAACAAGAACAATTGAGTATCTTGGTGAAGCGTACACTGTACCAAAAACTGTAGAAAAAGTTGTTGTGACAGGAGCAATGGAAGCAATGGAGGATGCTACAGTACTTGATGTAAACTTAACAGGAGCGATATCTGTGGGAGGAGAGTTCCCAGAGATTTATGCTGCAGCGACCGAGGAAGCTGAATCCATTGGAGAAAAACAACAGCCAAATTTTGAGAAGATACTGGAATTGAAGCCAGATGTAATACTTGGAACAACGAAATTTCCTGAAGAAGTACAAGAGAAATTGCAGAAAATAGCTCCAACTATTTTAGTTTCGCATATTTCAACAAACTGGGAAGCTAATTTGAAGCTAATGGCTGAATTAACTGGAAAGCAAGCAGATGCAGAAACAATCTTGTCTGAATATGAATCAGATATGGCTACTGCAGAAGAATCATTAACAGAGAAGCTCCAAGGTAAAAAAGTAGCAGCTATTCGAGTTCGTGGCGGGCAAGTTTTCGTCTATCCAGAAGGTGTATTCTTTAACCCTGTACTATATGATGAACTGGGATTAGAAGTTCCAGACGAGGTGAAGAAAGCGAAAACACAAGAGGCAATATCTGTTGAACAACTAGCTGATATGAATCCGGATTATTTATTTGTGCAATTCTCTACTAGTGAAAATGAAGAAAATGAAACTGCCTTCGAGGAAATGAAAAAGAATTCGATTGTACAAAACATCAATGCATTTAAAAATGATCACGTGTTTGTGAACGTAGTTGACCCACTAATGGAGGGTGGTCCAGCTTATAGCCGAATTGAATTTTTAAAAAATGTACAAGAACATCTGGAAAAATAATGTTACGTTTTAATTTGTAGTTTTAATAGAGTCTATAGACTTAGTAGGATTCATAAGTTAAGGTCTATGTCTAATAGAATCTTCTATTAAATTTATTCCATATAGTATATTTTTATATATAATTATCCATACTATAAATGGAAGGAGGGGACAAGCCCCTCTTCATAGCAGTGCCCATAATTGTTTGATGAGTAGGATTGTCATAATTATGGGCCAAGTTTTTATCAATATAATATTCTCTTTGACTTGAATATATATCATCCACATCCCTCCTTTGCTTTTGTATATATTATCTCCAGAAAGATTATTTTTGATTCAATTATGGGACGAAGTTATTAATTTTTTTGGTATCGATTACGTGAAAAAAAGACTTTATATGTTGACGAGATAGCGTTCTTAAGCCTTTTGGTTTACGGCTGTTTTTCAATATTTCATTAGAGGTTTTGAAGTTTATGTTAAACTGAATGCTTCCATATAGGAATTATTAAAAATCAATGCTAGTATTGAATAAGACAGAAAAAATGGTTGGATGGAAGGGATATTGATTGGTCTTTGTTATTTGTATACTTATAGGAATTTTGACAGCGTTTGTAGGTGGTTTAATGGGGCTAGGCGGTGGAATTATTCTCATTCCAAGCCTATTATTTTTAAACCAGCTTTCCGATGCATTTTCTTGGGCAACCCCTCAAGCTATTGTTGGAATATCATTAGTCTCTATGGTTTTTACCGCCATGTCATCAACTTTTGCTTATTACAAGCGTGGACGTGTTGATTATAAGACAGGTCTACTGTTTTTATCTGGTAGTTTACCTGGCGGCATGATAGGGTCTTGGTTAAATCAATTTATTGATGGTGATCAATTTCTACTCTACTTTGGATGTATTACAATTGTCATTTCGCTCCTTTTCTTTATTAAGCGAAAAGAGCCAACAAAGCAGATAAGTAATAACATAAGTGAGATAAGGACATTCGAATTAAATGGAATAACATATCAATATACGGTGTCTAAATGGGTAGCTTTTGTACTATCATTAATAGTAGGAGCTTTGTCTGGGTTATTTGGTATTGGCGGTGGATCCATTATGGTGCCTGCGATGATATTATTATTTGGGATACCGGCGCATATTGCTACTGCTACGTCGATGTTTATGATCTTCTTTATTAGCATTATTGGAGCTGGAACACATATTGCTTTAGGGCATATTGAATGGCAGTATGTTTTCTTGTTTATTCCTGGTGCATGGATTGGTGGAAAATTAGGTGCTTGGGTTAACCAACTTCTAACAGGTAAAACACTAGAATGGATATTACGAATTGTATTAATCATTATTGGGATTCGCATGATTTCTCAAGGGCTATCATAAGGAGCATAACATAATGAAAGAGAATATCTATTTTTATTATACGAATGATTTACATAGCAATTTTGATCAATGGTCTCGTGTTACAGGATATCTTAAAGAGACAAGGGATAGTCGACGTAAATTAGGCTGTTCTTGTTGGGCAGTTGATATTGGTGATCATGTAGACCGAGTTCACCCTATATCAGATGCCTTTATGGGAAAAGCAAATGTTCAACTTATGAATGAAGCAGGGTATGATGTCGTTACGTTAGGTAACAATGAAGGTATTACGTTATCGCATCAGGATCTTTTCCATCTTTATGATGAAGCTGATTTTGAAATAGTATGTGCCAACTTACATAGTAGCGATCAAATAGAACCAGCGTGGCTGCAACAGAGTACGATTCTACAATCCGCTCATGGAGTAAATATAGGAGTTATCGGTTTAACGGCACCATTTAATGCCTTTTATCAGTTACTAGATTGGTATGTATCACCTCCATTTGAACAGTTACAACAGGTGATTGATAATGTGAAAAAACAGGCAGACATTGTCGTTCTGCTATCGCATTTAGGGTATAGTGAGGATCAAGAAATTGCCAAAAACTTCCCTGATATTGATGTTATCATCGGCGGACATACACATCATCTGTTGCGTAATGGCGAGTATGTTAATAATACATTAATAACTGCTGCCGGAAAACATTGTCATTATGTAGGAGAAGTTATTCTAACTTGGGACCATGATGAGCATAAACTGAGTCGTAAAGAGGCATACGCGTTGAATATAACTCATTTACCAAAAGATAAAACTACAGAACGAAGAATAGAGCAATTATCTAAACAAGCTACTACCATTCTTGCTAAACCGATTATAGAATTAGCATATCCTTTAGAGGTAAATTGGTTTCAGTCAACGCCAATATTGCAGGCTTTAACAGAATCTATTAAGAAGCAAACAGAGGCAGATTGCTCCATGCTAAATGCTGGACTCCTATTAGAAGGTTTACCTGCTGGTAAAGTGACTTATGGTGATGTACATCGCATTTGTCCGCATCCGATAAATACATGTGTCGTAAAGTTGAATGGTGACGAATTACTGGAGGTAATAAGAGCATCACAAACAAAAGAATTTATGCAATTACAATTAAAGGGTTTTGGTTTTCGCGGAAAAGTATTAGGTAAAATGGCGTTTGCTGGACTTGAAATGGATATGGAGGAGTTAAAAAATGGGGAGTACTTTGTAAAACAGGCATTTTTAGGGTCTTATCCATTAGATCCAGAAAAAACGTATACGGTTGCTACTGCGGATACGTTTACATTTGGCAGGCTGTTACCTGAAGTTGCTAAATCAGAAATCAAACAATATTATTTACCAGAATTCTTAAGAGATATATTAGTTTATACATTAAAAGAAGGATTTAAGGATTAAGCGTTTAGGCTTTTGTGACAATAGGCCCTTCATTTGCATATAGATATGAAGAAGAGAATGAAGGAGGCCATACACGTTTATGATTACAGTAAACCCGCTAGAAGTAGATGGAATCTTTTTTACGGCTATCGTTGTAGAATTACCAAAAACGAACTTGTTAATTATTTCGAATGAAGTCGGTTATATCATGTGTGCAGCTCTAGATGTGGATATATTAAATGAAAAATTAGCAGATCGAAAGGTAGTAGCTGGTCGTGCGGTAGGTGTTCGGACAATTGATGAGCTTTTGCATGCACCGTTACAAAAAATAACAGATGCATCCAAGCAATATGGTTGGGAAGAAGGAATGATAGGGAAAGATGCATTGATCCGAATCTCTTAGCTGTAGAGACAGGGAAAAAATTATTACTTTATTCACATCGTAATCCGAACGAATCAGTTCAGATTATTTGTTTACTCGCGCTCACCGCTCCAGCAAAATATTACGCTTTTTGCGGACATGGCTTCAGCTTCCTTGGATAGCAAAGAGCGTTTTGCTGCGCGGGGTCTTAAGCTTGCGCTGTTCCCACAGGATATGGAAGAGTCGGTAGCGATACATCGTACACAGAAAAAACGCTCTGTTTTCAAAGCGCCTACGGATTTTGACTGCGCCATGTAGTAACATTTTGTTTTATCGTTCGGCTTTTGGACTAACTATTTTCGTTTCGTACCAGACACTTTTTTACATCCTACGACCTACCATATAATGATGAATACGTTTCTTAAGAATCATAGATTTATAAAGGAATAGGTATAGATATTTCACGTATGTTCTGGTACTATTTGATTAGATTTATGTTAAAATAAGTGGATTTATGTAATTGAATGGGTGTAAATAACTATATATGTGTGTTAGGAGAACATAATGAGACTTGCTAATACAAGATCAATAGAACCAGGCGCTATTCTAGCAAAAACAATATATAATGAAAGTGGCGTCATTCTGGTAAATAAAGGTGTTGCCTTAACAAAGCAGTTTCTTGATAGACTAGTAAAGCACGGGATTACATACATTTATATTGAGGATGAAGAAATGAAGGATATAGCGGCAATGCCGACCATATCAAAATCACTCAGACGAGAGGCTTCAGAAACGATTAAGGAAGTATTTCTTTCCCTACAGCATAATGGATTGACAAACCGATCTTATATCCTTGATCAAAAAGGATCGGAACTTTCAGTGATTGTTCAGCAAATCACGAATGAGCTGCAACAAAACGAACAGTCATTATCATTATTAACCGATATGATTGTATCGGATAATTATATATTTCAACACTCTTTAAATGTAGCCATTTATGCACTGGCTATTGGTGTTAAGTTAAAGCTATCTAATAAGCAATTAGAAGAAATAGGGATGGCAGCAATGCTGCACGATGTTGGAAAGCTGTTTATTAACCCAGATATATTACAAAAACCAGGAAAATTAACAGAAGAAGAATTTAAAATTATTCAAAACCATACAAGAACGGGATACCGTTTTCTTGTAGGTCAGGATAGTGTACCTTTTGTTGTATCACTTTGTGCCTTACAGCATCATGAACGGTTGGATGGATCAGGCTATCCACTTGGAATAACTTCTGAATCGATACATAAATATGCAAAATTAATAGGGATTGCAGATGTGTTCGACGCAGTTACAAGTAATCGTGTATATCGTGATGCCATGCTTCCTCACGAAGGTTTAGAAATCTTATATGCCGGATCTGGACAGTTATATGATAGAGAAATGATTGAAGCGTTAAAGAGTTCTATTGTTGTTTATCCAAATGGTATTATGGTTGATCTAAATGATGGGAGACAAGGTATTGTTGTAAAACAAAATCCGCATGTTTGCGACAGACCAATTATTCGAATTAACAAGGAGCAAGGGAGAAAATTAGCTAAACCATATGATGTTAATTTAGCTAACGTACTAAATGTGGTGGTTTTCTCATGCAAAATAGATTGAGATTTTTTACATTCTAACCTTCTTGGAACAAGCATATGTTTGTTGCAAGGGGGTTTTTAGATGGGTAGACGATCAGGATTAAAGATAAAAGCAACTTCTCCAGCTAAGGCGATTTTTTTAATGACTTCAATTACATTTGTCATATTAACCTCCCTTAGTATTCTAATAGTAGATAAAGGGATAACTCCTCCACTGATGGAGATAGCCAAAAGGAAGACAGTTGAATTCGCGACTAGAACGATTAATGAAGCTGTGAAGTCAACGGAAAACATAAGCTTTGAAGACTTAATGGACGTTAGTAAAGATGAAAATGGATATCCTACCATTGTTGGTTGGAATGCTTCAGCAGTGAGCAGAGCATTGCGAGCTGCTACCATTAGAGCGGAATACTTTTTATACGGAATGAACAAAGGAGAAATGTTAAATACGGATGATCCAGATATGGAACCAAAGGATTACGGAGATTCAGCAAATGAACTTGCTGACAAAGATCCAACGGTAGTCGAGATTCCCATCGGTCAAGTGACCGGAAGTACTATTTTAGCTAATTTAGGACCCAAAGTCCCTGTTCATTTTGAAATTGTTGGCAGTATTCAATCAGATATAAAATACGAAATGAAAGAATTTGGTATTAATGCTGCATTGTTTGAAATTTATATACCGGTTACCGTTAATGCACAGATTGTCGTACCATTTACGACCGAGCCTGCGGAAATTACAACGAAGGTATATGTTGACTCAAGGGTACTTATGGGTGATGTTCCAGAATTTTTTGGTGGTGGAGAAGGAAGTAGTGGTCCAAACATAGCCGTTCCCAAGGATGACTTGAATATTGATTAAGTACTTGTTATAATAATTATTATTAGCTAGTTGAATATTTAAACCTTATCAGATCGGTGAGGTAGAGGTGCAATGGATATGATTAATCAGTCGGAGGATGACAACGATGATGATTGATGAAAGGATGTATTGCCGAAGCATAATAAGTGTCTTCCTTATTATTGCTGGTGTGCTTTTGAATAAGAAGTATACTGTCATGCAAGAAGCAATGTGCATGGAGAACTACTGATCGAAATGGAGGATAACGTATATTGTAAAGGCAATGGTAGGTTATTTTCTATCATTGTCTTTTTGTGTTTACAGAGCCCCCATTCTCTGACGCAGCCCCGTTTTCCACGTATCCCATTTTCTTGAACAGTATGTTTTCTTTCATTATTGCAAACAATCATAGTGGAGGTTACAACAATGGAAGGAACAATTTTTTCCCTTATTCCTGCAATATTAATGCTCGTATTGGTATTAGTAACGAGAAATGTATTATTATCTTTAGGAACTGGGATTGTAGCAGGAGCACTTCTCATTCATGATTTTTCAATATGGGATTCCCTAAAGGAAATAGGAATTATTATTTATACTATATTTATATCGGAAGGCTCGCTAAATACAGGTAACCTTCTGTTATTAGGATTTTTACTTTTATTAGGAATAATGACAGCTTTTCTCCAAGCTTCAGGTGGGAGTCGAGCCTTCGGTGAATGGATGATCAAACGTGTAAAAACAAGAGTCGGTGCGCAAGTAATGAGTGCGGTGCTAGGTATTATCATTTTTATTGATGATTATTTTAACAGCTTGGCTGTAGGGCAAATAGCAAGACCCTTAACAGATCGACATAAGATTTCACGAGCAAAGCTAGCCTATATTATTGATTCAACTTCGGCACCAGTTACGGTAATATCACCGATATCGAGCTGGGGAGCATATATCATTGGTATTATCGGTGGCTTATTTGTAGCAAATGGCATCACAGATATAGGACCTTTAGAGGCGTTTATTAAAATGATCCCATATAATTTATATGCATTAGGAGCCATACTACTTGTGTTTTTAGTAGCCTACTTAAAGATGGATATTGGCCCGATGAAAGCACATGAGCAAAGGGCAATTCAGACAGGAGAATTACTAAATCCTAAGCAGGATAGAGTACCGGGAGATTTAACCGATACGTTTGCAGCACATACAGATGGGAAAATCTATCATCTTCTTGTCCCAATTGGTGTTTTGATTCTTGCTACTGTGGTATCCATGCTTGTTACAGGTGCAAATGCCAGCGATGGTAATGTTAGCATTATATCCATTTTTGCAAATACGAATGTTAATCTATCGCTATTTATTGGTGGTACAATCGCTGTTTTAACATCATTTGTTTTTCATGGATTACAAAGGAAACCGAAAAGCAACGCAGGAAAAATTATTGTAGAAGGTTTGAAAACAATGCTTCCTGCTATTTATATACTATTATTGGCCTGGACAATTGGTTCAGTGATAGGAACATTAAAAACAGGGGAGTATTTAGCACAAATTGTAGATAATGCTTCGATTAGTCCGGCATGGTTACCGTTGTTATTCTTCTTGATTGCAGGATTTATGGCCTTAGCTACAGGCACATCCTGGGGGACATTCGGTATCATGCTTCCGATCGCAGCTGAGGTGACAGTAATTACAGATATTTCTATGTTATTACCTTCTATGGCTGCAGTGCTTGCTGGTTCTGTTTTTGGTGATCATTGTACACCAATATCGGATACGACAATTCTATCTTCAACGGGTGCTGGTGCAAATCATATTGATCATGTCTTGACTCAATTGCCATATGCGATTTTGGCAGCTGTTTCAGCTGGAATTGGCTATCTTATAATTGGTTTCACCAATCAAGTCGTATTTCCTTTAATTGCTACACTTGTTATCGTCTTAGCTATTGCATTAATCCTGCACTTTTTATCGAACACAAAGTCATAATACGAGATCGGTGTTATGCTACGAATGATTATGTATCGGGCATGTAACATACAGTAAAATCGCCGGTTTAGAATAGAGACCAATAGGTTATACTCTTACGGTGCTTACAATAGAAAACTTCGCTTGTTGTAGTCAGTTTATCTTATAACATGGCGATGGTATTCTGTGGAAATATACACTTTAAGCTAAAATCCAAGCTGTCGGGAATTTTTTCTCGGCAGTATTTTTATATAGTAGAAAAAATATTGTCCAACTTTTAAAGCTACGAAATGAAGTCTATTTTGTTCTGTGTGGAGGGAATGTAGCTAGAAGCTTTGTACAAATACCCGAAGAATCTCTAGTGTTACGATGAGGAATCGAGTATTTTTTCTTCTGGAGAAGTAACGAATAACCTAATCTAAAAGCCTATAATAATTGTTTAAAAATATCTAATAACTACATATGCTGTTTTTTTGTTAATTAAAATTAGAAATATCTTGAAATTCAAATAATTCTTTGACATAGTATAAAAGTACCGTTATAATACAAACAGAAATATCTGAAAAAATAAAACTTTAAAAACATTCCTTAAACCAACTATTTTGGTAAAGAAGAGGGGGAGGTATTGTAATGGAAACTCGTTCACAATGGGGGACAAGAGCAGGGTTTATTATGGCTGCTGTAGGTTCAGCGGTTGGACTAGGAAATATTTGGCGTTTTCCAGCTGTCGCTTATGAGAATGGTGGAGGAGCCTTTTTTATCCCTTATCTGTTCGCACTACTAACCGCCGGTATTCCTATTTTGATTATGGAATTTACGATGGGACATAAATATCGTGGTTCTGCACCGCTTACGTATAAGCGAATAAATAAAAAGACAGAATTTATTGGCTGGTGGGCAGTGCTCGTATCGTTTGTTATCTCTACGTACTATTCTGTTATTATTGCCTGGGCAATATCCTATTCTGTTTTCTCAATTAATTTAAGCTGGGGAGCAGATACGGAAGTGTTTTTAATGAATGACTTTTTACATCGTACCGTAGAACCAGGACAAATAGGAAGTCTTGTACCAGGTGTACTTATTCCATTAATTATCGTTTGGGTTGTAGTTCTAGGTATTTTATTTAAAGGAGTTAAGAGAGGAATAGAAATTGCAAACCGCATCTTTATTCCCGCTTTAGTTATTATTTTCCTTATTATTGTTATTCGAGCAATTACATTAGACGGAGCTATGGACGGATTGCAAACATTTTTTGCTCCAGACTTCAGTAAAATATTAGATGGAGAAGTATGGGTGGCAGCATATGGGCAAATATTTTTTAGTTTATCGATTGCCTTCGCTATTATGATCACATATTCAAGCTACTTACCTAAGAAATCGGATATTACCAACAACGCCTTCATTACAGGATTTGGTAATTCAAGCTTTGAGTTACTAGCTGGTATTGGGGTGTTTTCTGCTCTTGGATTTATGGCAGCTCAATCCGGTGTAGGGGTAGAGGAAGTAGTCTCAGGAGGAGTTGGTCTTGCCTTCGTAGTTTTTCCGGCGATAATTAATGAATTCCCAGGACTGAATGGATTATTTGGCTTTTTGTTTTTCGCTTCATTGGTACTTGCTGGATTAACTTCATTGATGTCAATTACAGAGACATATGTTGCTGGTTTAACAGATAAATTCAAAATATCCAGATCAAAGGCAGTTTTATTTGGAGGTGGAATAGCCGCAATTATTTCACTTTTATTTGCGACTCAAGGTGGTCTGTTCTTCTTGGATGCAGCTGACTACTTTATTAATCAATTTGGAGTAGCGCTTATAGGACTTGTTGAAGTAGTGCTTATTGCATGGATTCTTCGTAAAGTAAAGGATCTAAAAACACATGCCAATGCTATTTCTGATATTCGCCTAGGTTGGTGGTGGTCGCTAAGTCTAAATGTTATTACACCTCTAGTATTGGGGTATATGATGTTCGATTTATTCCGACTAAACCTAATGAAGCAATTTGACACAGAAACTGGAAATTATGAAGGATATGCAGATATATTTATCGTATTTGGAGGTTGGTTTGTTGCAGCAGCAGCCCTTATTATCGGTATTGTCATGGCTGCTACTAAGTGGAGGTCCGAAGCTAAAGGTGTTAGTGAGCATTCAGAGGAGAGGGAGGCCAAATAACTATGACTGGCAGTGTCATTTTAGTGATGATTCTTAGTATGGTAATTATTTGGGGAGGATTAGCTGCAAGTATTATGTATGCTGTGAAGAAATCAAAAGAAGTAAAATAAGCAGTGACCTTTTTATCGAATTTGTAGCAGAAAGACTTCCCTTCTCTAGTTGCTATAGCTAGGTGAAGGGAAGTCTTTTCGATTCTAACAGACCTTTGAACGCTTCAATTTATTATTTATTCTCTATCCAGTCTAGGCAAAGAAGTCATATAAGTTTAAATTGACTATCTTGTTAATCTTTTTGTTTCGCAATTCGTTCCCATTTACGTAAATAAGGGTATGGATCAAAGGACCATTCGCTTTTGCCATTATCTTTGTACATACCATAATGTAAATGTGGAGGGAATTTTCCAGATGTTCCCGGCGGTCCATAACCTGTCGAACCAACACTCCCCAGTACATCTCCAGGCTTAACAACTTGACCAACCTTAATATCATCATCGTAACCGTTCATATGTCCATAATAATGATAAATATTATAAATATCACGAATACCGATTCTCCATCCTCCATAGAGATTCCAGCCCATCATTTCTATAACACCATATGTTGTTGATTTTACAGGTGTTCCATAATTTGCAAAAATATCGGTACCTTCATGAATTCGTAATCCGCCAAATCCTCTTCGGTCACCCCATGTGCTTCTATAACTATAATTGTGAGCTATAGAAACAGGAAAATCCCTATCCGTTAAATTAATATCTTGAAATTCCTTAAACACCTTTGCAGTGTTCATTATCGTCTGTACGGATAAATCCCGCTTATAATAATTCCATAATGCAATTTTTATATCATCCTTCGTTTGACCGTATTCAAGTAAATAATTTGCCATCGTATGAAGAATATCTTCCGAATTTCTCGGATCGGCTTTTTGATCACCATCGCCATCTTTACCCTTTCCATTGAAAAAGACGATTAATCGTTCATCCTTGATCATAGAAGAATTTCCTAATCCATACCATAATTCAGGTGGTACCTCAATAGAGATAACTTTCTCATCATCTGAATCCTGTTTTTTGTTGCGCTCGTAATTATCAATTGCTGCGAAATAGTACCAAGGAATTTGACTTAAGGCTTCTGTTTTTTTGAATAATGCCATTCTTTTATCATAAATCGTTTTCTCTTCTGCATGTGCAAATGTATGCGGAAAAACTGAAAATAGAATTATGATCATGAAAAAAAAACGTTTTGCATACAAAATGTTTCACCCTTACACGCATATTTTCTTTACTTAATAACGTTACAAGTAGCTGATGTTCTGTATTTTTTGTCAAAGTAGTTCTGATTATACAATAAATTAAAAGGGACTAATTGGAATTTCCAATCAGTTCCTTTCTGTTTTTAATTACATACCTTTATTACTACCTTGAGGTGATTTTTTCATTTCTTTAATAATGCTCTGAATCGTATTATCATAATCACCTTCTGTTGTACTTAGATTATGCAAACTGTGGATATCATTAATTAAACTTGTATTGTCCGAGACATATACTTTAAAGTATCTAGGCATAACTGACATTGCCGTACGCTTTGCCATATCCGCTGTTCTATCCTGATCATAACGGCCAGATTTTTGGTAAGCAATTAACACTTCTTCGTCCGTTACAAGTGTTGCGACTTCATCGAAAGCATCACCACGCAACATAATTCGCGTAATCATATTCGCCATTTCAGTACGGTCAATACTTACGGAATGATTTTTTTCTGTATTATTTTCCATTTGTTCTTTCGTATAACGCACATAGCCAAGTTTATCATCAGCACCATCTTCTGCCGGAGCTCGTAACTCTTGATTAGGATCTAATTCATTCCGTATTTGGTCTCTTTCATCAATAGCATTGTTATTATTTGCACAACCAGTAATGAGTAGCAAAGAAGTCAGGCCGATTGGTATAAGTGTTCTTGTTTTCATTGCTATCCTCCATTCAAAATATCTTTTCATCATTAGTTTGCAATTTGAGTTGAAAATCATACTATTTTATTTCTGGAGGGTTTTTCGAAAAGATGATAAACTGTAGACACGATATATGGGGGGATTTATATGATAGAGCTGCAAGGGAAAAAATACGAGCTTGTGGAAAATCATAAAAATGGATTTAGTGAGGATATGTTAAAAGAACGGTACTCAGATATATTAGCTAAGTATGATTTTATTGTTGGTGACTGGGGTTATGACCAGTTACGATTAAAAGGCTTTTATGCAGATCAAAACCAAAAAGCACCTGTTGACAATAAGATCAGTGCCTTAGATGACTATTTATATGAATACTGTAATTTTGGATGTGCTTATTTTGTCCTTCAAAAAATTGCTACATAAAAAAGCAGTAGCTCGATGTTGCTACTGCTCGTTTCCAAAATCGCCATCAGGATTATTATGTGGGTCATGTGAGCCATCAGCCTGTCTAGGTAAGTCCTTATGACGTTCTCTATCAGGGTAAACAAAAGCACTATCCCGTCGTTGTCCTTTTTCCCAAGGAGTCGATTTACCTTCCACTAGAGCATATTCATTCATTGGAGAACCAAAAGATCCTTCTGGGAATTCCTCAGGAATTAGCTTGTCGTGCATACTTTCCACATTAGTAAAGTTTGAATATGTCTTCTTTTTTTCTTTTGCCATCAACTAAACACATCCTTTTCACACAAAATACCAACAACTAATGTAAAGGTGTTGGTATTAGTTTTGACTATATAGTGAGTTGTATGGGTAGAAAATAAAGGCAGTTCGTATGAAATGATGCTAGGGATTAAAGCTCACAACGTTTATAGCCTCTGTATTTTTTTTCAAGCATTTTTCCTAATCGAAAAATTGCATCCTCATTTCCTGATTTACTTATAATTTGAACAGCAATTGGCATATTATTTTCATCATTTCCTACCGGTACGGTCAATGCAGGTAATCCCCAAACATTTGCATAGGCTACATAAGGCATGTAAGTGAGAAATGTTCGCCGCATGGAGAATATTTGTCGATAAACTTTTCCATGCTCTAATGCTCCCGTATGATAAATTGGAAAAATGAGTAGCCTATTTTGTAAATACGCTCCCAGAATCTTGTCTCCCTGTAAAATTGTCTCTTCCATCTCTCGAATGCGGCTAATCGATGGTTTAAAAAGCTTTGCTCCAAAAATTGCTTTCGACAGATACGGATGAATCTTAGAGCGTTGCGTTAGTTTTTCTTTAAGAAAAGATTTCAAGAGAAAAGACCTGTCATTATTAAATGCAGCTTTTTCAATTAATTCACTGCCATTACTTGAGAGCATTTCTTGCCATAATGTAGCGCAGTTATGATACATTGGAGGAATGCGTCGAAAAGTAGAAAACGATCTTGTTAGTACTTTTTCAATATCGTCTAACAGTCTTTTCGTTACTTCATTTAATGGTTGTTCCATATTACTAGGTAAAATTTCTATCTTAAAATTCTTTAGAGAGCAATCATCTATTTCATTTTCGGAGATGCTTGAATAGATAAGTTCCATATCCCGAACGGATTTACCCATTGGTCCAATGCTTAACATTCTATTTTGGATATCATTTGTAACAGCTGGAAAATGCCCATGAGCTGAAACCTGTTTAAAACCGGGCTTAAAACCAATAACGCCATTGAAGTGACTGGGAAATCGAATGGAACCACCAATGTCAGAGCCAATTCCTGCAAGAGCACCTCCTGCTGCTAACAGGGCTCCTTCACCTCCACTTGAGCCTCCACAGGTCCTATTGATATCCCAAGGATTGTTGGTACGACCATATAGTCGATTATCTGTTTCCTGACAAAAACATAAGGCAGGTGTATTTGTCTTACTTAAGATAATCATTCCAGCTTCCTGTAATTTCGATATAACTACTGCGTCTTTTCTAGAAATTAAGTCTTTTCTATGTTCTAGTCCACCAGTCGTTTTCATACCTTTGACATGAATGGATTCTTTTACACTTATTGGGACACCAAATAGAGGGGATAATGGCTCATTATTTTTTAAAAACATATCCAGCTCTTTTGCTTGTTGTAGCGCTTCAACGTACCGATTTTCTACTACTGCATTAATAATCGGATTTATTTGTTTTTGTTTTTCTATATAAACACTAACGATTTCTAACACTGAAAACTGTCTTTCTTTAATAGCATGGGATATAGCTGTAACATCTAAATTAAGTATATCTTCCTTGTTGGAAGAGATCACAGTTCCCATCATCCTTCATTCTCCTCGTATTTAAATTATGCATGAAATTTGCTGTAATTAAAGAACTTCATGTAGGAAGTTCCGAATTTCATCAGCTTCCATAGCTGTCTCATGGAAGATATGCTCTATCTTTCCTGGATCGTTTAAATCCTCTTTTCCTACTACTGTAAATCGATTTTTACGCAAATTGATAATGGTGGTTTTGCTTGGATCATCATCATTCTTTAAAAAAGCAAAATCATAACGCTGTAACTTTCCCATGAAACTTATATAACGCACTTCTTTTGTAACAGTTTCATCTTTAATTAATTCATACTTACTTCCCATCATATCCCTCTTTTCCGAATATTGACATTTTCCTTAACTATATCATGTTTTGCTCAATAATCCTATAATATATGGTATGATAAGATTGTAATTCATAATGGGGGTTTGTTACATGTATTTTGTAGATAGGAGTAAGATTCAGCAGACGCTTCAATACATGGACCAGGTCATCAATGTATTGAAAATGAACGCTCCAGAAACGTTAATCGATAAATTAAGTTTGGAAAGAGCTGTACATATAGTAATAGAATGTACATTAGATGTTGGAAATATGATGATCGATGGATTTATTATGCGTGATCCAGGTAGTTATAACGATATTATCGATATTTTGTTAGATGAACAGGTTCTTCCTAAAGATGAGGAAACTGCTTATAAAGAATTAATACAGCTAAGAAAAGTGTTGGTAACCGACTATACAAACATCGACCATAACAAGTTAATACATACGATTCAAGCTAATTATCAAGTATATAAACAATTTTCAGCACATATAAGAGTGTACTTAGATAATGAACTAGGAGTAGCTAACGCTTTTTCAAATGAATCATAGGGGTGATACGTTATGAAACAAACACCTACGAAGCAAAAGCTATTGACGTTAATAAAAAAAGGACATGAAGTAACTATAACAGATGTGTTGCCTTTTTTTACGATTTCGGAAATTGCTGTTCGAAAGCATATACAATCTCTAGTGCGGGATGGATTTATCAAGAAGAATAGTATAAAGCAGAAACTAGGAAGACCATATTTTACTTATGAGCTTACAGAGAAGGGGCATGGATTATTCCCAAATCAAAACGAAAAACTGCCATTAGAGCTGCTTCAGGATCTTGAGTATCTTCAAGGTAAGAGAGCGGTTGATGATTTACTTTGGCAAAGAATGCTGCGGGAACGGAATCAGCTAGAGGATTTCGTAGGTGACAGTGACTTTGATAGTAAGGTTAAAGAAATGGCTAAGTTTCAAGATGAAAATGGATATATGGTAGAATTGAAAAAGGTAGATGTAGGACACTATGAAATGAAAAATTATCATTGTCCGATTTCTGCGTTATCCTCTAAATATACACAAGTATGTCAAAATGAAAAAGCAATGTATCAAGACATCTTTTCTACCTGTGAAGTTATTTCACATACATGTATTACTGATGGGAAACCTTATTGTATGTGGACAATAAAGCAATTGGAAGAAAGGTGAAGGACTATATCTTTCTACTGCAGTTGAATAAAGAAGACGTTGTCTGAGTGAGCAAGGTCGCTTGGACTTTTTAGTTTAGAAAGAAGGAATATTCATGAAACATGCGTATAAAGGCTATTTAATTGATTTAGACGGTACGATGTATCGAGGAAATGAACCAATTGAAGCGGCTGCAGAATTTATTGCTACATTAAAAACCAATAACATTCCACATGTGTTCGTAACTAATAACTCTTCAAAAACACAAGAAGATGTGTCTACGAAATTAAATAAAATGGGGATTACTGCAACTGCACAGCAGATAGTGACAACGAGTATAGCTACAGCAAAGTTTATTCAAGCAAGAAAGAAACAAGCAAGATGTTATGTTATAGGAGAAGATGGATTACATCAAGCTATAGAAGAGCAAGGACTGACTATTACAGATCAGGATTGTGATTTTGTAGTTGTTGGCATTGACCGGAACATTTCATATGATAAGCTAGCAAAAGCTTGTTTGGCTGTCAGGGATGGCGCTACTTTTATTTCTACGAACGGCGATGTAGCGATTCCCAGTGAAAGAGGATTATTACCTGGGAATGGATCACTGACATCTGTAATTACAGTTAGTACTGGAGTAGCGCCAACCTTTATTGGTAAGCCAGAATCCATTATTATGGAGGAAGCCCTAACTGTGTTAGGAGTGAAAAAGGATGAAGCGTTAATGGTTGGCGATAATTATGCTACAGACATACGAGCTGGCATAGGTGCAGGGATGGATACATTGATGGTTTTTACTGGTGTTACTCCTATTAAGGAGTACCCAAACCTTGAAATCCAGCCGACCTATTATGTGCATAGTTTACATGAATGGCTTCAACATATTTAAGTAAACAGAGAGTAGAAGAACCAATGGTATATCTACTCTCTGTTTACTATATAAGACTTCGATATCTTCGTCTTTTATTCTCTTCTTGTATGTTAAAAGTGATGGCTTAATCTAGATTTTTTCTAATATAAGAAGAACTGCTTGACAGTCTAAGTTAAAAGTATGGTTTGAAGTTTCACTTTATCTAGTAACTTTCTTCATCAGTGGAATGTGCTAAGCGACTAGATGCCGCAGCTGCAATTGCACCTACAATATCATCCAAAAACGTATGACACTCTCCTGAGGATTTATCATTTAATTTTTGTAATATGCCAGGCTTTTGTTTATCAATGTACCCGTAATTTGTAAAGCCGATTGAGCCATATACATTGACGATTGATAATGCAATGATTTCGTCTACACCATACAAACTTTCGTCAACCTCAATGGTTTTTTGTAGCGGCTGCTCTAGCTGTTTCTTTTCTGTTAATACATCTAATTGAATACCTGTCAGGATGGCATTTTGTACTTCTCTTTTTGTTAGAACACGATCAACATTATGTCTGCAAACTTCTATTGTTAAATCATCATGGTACTTAGACTGTAGATAATAAACGAGTTCTGCTATATCATCAATCGTCACTCCACGTTCAGTAAGCCATTGTCTAGCTTTAACTTCTAATTCACTCTGATTTGTCTCTTGACCCATCATGTAACTTCCTCTCTTTTTATAGTTTTAAGTAAAGAAGGTAACTTTTCAACATACAATTAGTATAAATGCCCAGAGGAGGGATCTACTTGTCTTATGAAAAGTGGCTTTATGAAAATTACAACATTCAACCAGAAGAAAAAAGATGGATTGACGGCAAAGAATGCTTTAAATCTGGAGAATATGTTTATTTTACCATTTCTATTGATAACAATGAAATTATTTATATGGAACAGGCGGTTGTAGCTTATTATTTAGCGGAAGACTACTATACACATATGGCAATTCCAATATCAAATAATCAAGGAGAATGGTTTACAGTTTTTCAGGATACGCAGCTTATGGTTGTTCAAGGCAAACTTTCATATAGAGAGATTACTCTATCTGATGGAAAATTACTAGCCGAATTTCATCAGATTGGTAATGCTTATGGATATGAACCAAAGGCTATTTCCAGCTATGGACAATGGAAGGAATTATGGATCGATAAAGTGAACACATTAGAGAATCATCTTGAGCAGAGAGCACGTGAAACCCCTTCAGCATATTACCGTCTAGTAATGGATGTACTTCCTTATTTCATCGGTATAAGTGAAAATGCAATTCAATATATTCGTGAAAGTGAACAGGAACAGCGATTTTATGAAGTAGATCAGGGAACGATTGCTTTTCGAAGATATACAAATCAACTGATAAAGCCCATTATGTGGCCAATGGAATTAGTTTATGATCACCCATCGAGAGATATTTCTGAATTTTTAAGACAGCACATCTTAAACAAAGATCCAGGTGCAATTTCTTCCAATTTTTTAAATGATTATCAAGCGATCAGACCATTATCTGTGTTTAGCTGGCGTTTAATATATGCAAGGTTACTTTTTCCTATTCATATTTTTGATTTTTTGGAATGGAATTTAACATCTGAAAATGACGATGCACTCGAGCAATTCAAGCAATTACTTCAAACACAATCAGAATATGAAGAAAAGCTCGGGAAATTTTATAATCAAGTAGAGGTGGATTGTGATCTTCTGCAAATTCCTGTGGTACACTGGCTATAGAATGATGAACATAATTACGTATGGAGGTCATACCGTTGAAGAAACCATTGATTTATATTACACGGAAAATACCAGAAGAATTAATCGCCCCTTATACTAATAGCTTCCGTATAAAATTTTGGGAAAAAGAGAATGACCCAGTACCAGAAAATGTGTTGTTGCGAGAAATAAAAGAGGCAGAGGGATTAATTTGCATGTTAAGCGAACAGATTAATCAGCAGTTGCTAGATGCAGCTCCTCATTTAAAGGTAATTGCGAATTTAGCGGTAGGTTTCGATAATATTGATATGGAAGCAGCAAAGGCTAGAAATATTGCTGTAACTAACACACCAGATGTGCTGACCGAAACAACTGCTGATTTAGGGTTTGCCCTGTTAATGGCCACTGCAAGAAGGCTTATGGAGGCAAATGATTATATACGGAAAGATAAGTGGGACAACTGGGGGCCGTATTTATTGGCGGGATCCGATATTCACCATAAGACAATTGGGATTGTAGGTATGGGAAGAATTGGGCAAGCAATTGCAAGGAGAGCCAAGGGATTTGAAATGGAAGTTTTATACCATAACCGTTCTAGAAATGTTGAAGCGGAAGAACAGCTAAATGCCACTTATACAGATTTCGATACGTTGCTTCACCATTCAGATTTTGTGGTATCTGTTGTGCCTTTAACTGGTGAAACGGAGCAATTATTTAATAAGACTACCTTTCATAAAATGAAAGATACTGGTATTTTTATTAATATTTCTAGAGGTGCAGTAGTAGATGAAACAGCGTTAGAGAATGCTTTAGTAACTGGAGAAATAAAGGCAGCTGGATTGGATGTCTTTGTAGAGGAGCCTATTCATGCTGATCATCCATTAATGCAGTTGAAGAATGTTGTTGCACTTCCACATATTGGTTCGGCGAGTACAGAAACACGAACTGCTATGTGGAAATTGTGTTTGGATAATACGCTTTCTGTATTAACAGGCGGTCAGCCGAAGACGCCTGTTTGGTAAAATAGATAGGAACAAAAGCGCAAGCGCTCGATTAGAAATGTAGCGACTGGAGCGAGTCGTGAAGTCATCTAGTTCTGGGCGCTGGAACTGGACGCGGCTCAATATTTCCTAGACAAAAATAAAGAAGGCATCCTTGTCGTTGGAGGCCTTCTTTGTATAGGATAAAATATAATTATTAGCTATGTTATCGATTTAGTTTGTTTTAAAATACTTGCTCTATTTCTGTTACTCCAGGTACTTCGGCCATTAAGGCGCGTTCAATCCCAGCCTTTAATGTAATGGTAGAACTCGGGCAATTCCCGCATGCACCCATCAGACGAAGAAGCACAATGCCGTTTTCATCTACATCGATTAACTCCACATCGCCACCATCACGTAGCAAGAATGGACGTAATTTATTTAATACTTCTTGTACTTGGTCTCGCATTATCCATCTTCTCCTTTCTTCTATCTATTATAGAACGGATTCTTCAAAAAATCTATGGCATAATTGAAACTGATAATCATTTTTATTTTATCTTTAGATAAACATTTTGTAAAATAAAAGATATCGTATAAAGGAGGCTAGATGGGATGAAGCAAATAAAGATAACGGTATATGGGGCAGAACAGATTTGTGCGAGCTGTGTTGGCGCACCAGGCTCTAGGGATACTTATGAATGGCTACAAGCTGCTATTGGTCGGAAATATATAGATGATCACCTAAAATATGAATACATAGATATTGATCAACCTCCAAATGTGGAAAAGCATCAGGCATTTATTGAAAAGATAGTGCGTGATGATTTATTCTATCCCATTGTCATGATCAATGACGAAATGGTTGCTGAAGGTATACCGCGGTTAAAAACAGTTTATCATGCATTGGATAAACATAACATTCCATTACAGAATAAATAGAAACGAGGAAACGAACATGAAAATCCCTTTTACGAAGATGCATGGACTTGGAAATAGCTATATATATATTGATTTATTCCAGCATAAATTAGAGGAAGCAATGCTGCCAGCGTTAGCGCAAAGCGTATCTAATATGAACACAGGAATAGGGTCTGATGGTATCATTTTAATTCATCCCAGTGAAAGAGCGGCACTAGGTATGCGGATATTTAATAAGGATGGTTCAGAAGGGCAGAGTTGTGGTAATGGATTAAGGTGTACTGCGAAGTATGCCTATGAACATGGAATTGTTGATGTCACTCAATTTCAAATAGAAACGAAAGCTAATATTGTAGAGGCAGAGGTTCAAATACAGAATAATAATGTGCAGCTTGTAACAATTAACATGGGGAAGCCACAGCTTAACCGAGCGGACATTCCAATGATAGGCAGTGAAACAGAAAAAGTAGTAGCAGAACAATTTAAAATAATGGATCAGCAGCTTAAAGTAACAGCGGTATCTATGGGCAACCCGCATGCTGTTTTTGTTGTTGACAATATTGATGATGCCCCTTTAGTAGAATTAGGACCATCAATTGAAAAGGACAAACGGTTCCCACAGGGGATAAATGTAGAATTTATTGAGGTGCTTACTCCTACTGAAATAAATTTTTGTGTATGGGAGAGAGGGTCTGGTATTACACAGGCTTGTGGTACTGGTGCTTGTGCGGCAGTAGTTGCAGCCGCGTTGAATGATTTGGTTAACCGTAATGAACAAATAACTGTTCATTTACCAGGCGGCGATTTGTTTATTAAATGGGATGATCAGGGCTATGTCTGGATGACTGGAGGAGCAGAAGTTATAGCTACAGGAGATTATTACTATGACGATTGAGTATCATCAGTTGAATCCTATTCAAGGACTTTGTATACTTAAAGAAGATAAGCAATCATCTTAAAGGGAGGTCCATGAGATGGCTATTAATATTACCGATCATGCTAGTAAGCAGATTCAAAATATGATGAAAGAAGAGTCTGATGGTGCCTATTTGCGCTTTGGTGTAAAAGGTGGCGGATGTAGTGGGTTATCCTATTCACTAGGTTTTGAATACGAAATAAATGAAGAGTTAGATACAACGAAAGAAATTAATGGAATACCAGTTGTTCTCAATAATCAGGATATTCCTATAATTGAAGGAACAACGATTGATTTCAAACAAAATATGATGGGTGGCGGATTTAGTATTGATAACCCGAACGCTATCGTATCTTGTGGTTGTGGATCATCTTTTAGAACAAAAGATAAGGCAGGCGCGCCTGGCGATTGTTAGAAAAATAGCTGAAGCAATAAGTTGCTTCAGCTATTATTTATATCTATCTATAGTTAGTATCTTAAAACATGCTAGTTGAGTGTTTTGGTTGAATTCTGGCTTTCGGATCAATATATTGTTTTGCATTATTTATAGCCGTAGGACCTTCGCCAAATCCAGTTGCAATGAGTTTCACTTTTCCAACGTATGTGCAAATATCTCCAGCAGCATAAATCCCTGGTATATTGGTTTCCATTTTTGAATTTACTACGATACTATTCTTTTCAATTTCGAGTCCCCAGTCTTTAATTGGTCCTAGTGTAGAAACAAATCCATAATTGCATAAAACGGCATCGACATCCAATGTGATTTCTCGGTCACCTTTTACTTCTTCCAAAACGACTTGTTCAATACGCTCATTTGCAACGATATTTGATGGTACAAACGGTGTTAGGATTTCTACGTTCGATGCATAAAGCTTTTCCACACTGTGTTCATGGGCTCGGAATTTATCACGACGATGCACAAGAGTTACCTTTTCGGCAATCGGTTCTAGCATAAGCGCCCAATCAACAGCTGAGTCTCCACCTCCAAGTAAGACAACACGTTGATCCTTATATTGGTTCATATCTTTAACATGGTAATGGAGATTAATGTTTTCAAATTTATCGCATTGATCTATGTCTAAACGTCGAGGCTGAAAAGCTCCGTTTCCTGCTGTAATAATGATCGTCTTTGTATAATGTACTTCCTTTTTATTGGATGTTAATTTGAACGTTCCATCTTCAAGCCTTTCTACATTTTCGATTGCCTGTTCTAAAACAATTTCTGGATCGAATAAGTTTGCTTGTTCCTCTAAGTTATCTACTAATTCCTGTGCTCTAACCTTAGGGAAACCAGCAACATCATATATATATTTCTCTGGATATAGAGCAGTTAATTGCCCGCCAGTGTGTGGTAAACTTTCAATTATTTTAACACTTGCCTGACGCATACCGCCATAGAAGGCTGTGAATAAACCTACGGGACCTGCGCCGATGATAGTAACATCATAGACTTCTTTGGTCACAATAATTCCCTCCACTTCCGATAAAATTTAGTATACCATTGTTTATAGTACCATAAATTCCCCTTAGTAGAACATGAAAGCACTCTGTAACTTACTATTAAGAAAAATTTAATAATTGGGGAAACAAAAGAAAGGGTTGAAATGTAGATAGAAAAAGGCTACTATTATCAAGGATGTTTATTACGATTATGTGACAACGACATTATAAATCTATTAATTTTTCTATCCACTTGGTAAAGTAGCCAAGTTTTTTCTAATGACTATTAAGTGAAATATGTCACAAACGTACAAAATAGTAAAAAAAATGGAAGTGATTAGAATGAAAAAACCGAATATAGTAATTCTAGGTGCTGGCTACGGTGGCATGATGACTACAGTTAAATTACAAAAGACATTAGGAGTAAATGAGGCAAATATAACACTTGTGAATATAAATGATTATCATTACCAAACCACTTGGCTTCATGAAAACGCAGCAGGAACCTTACATCATGATCGAACTCGTATACAGATTAAAGATGTAATAAATATGAGCAAGGTGAAATTTGTTAAAGATAAAGTTATTTCTATTAAGCCAGATGAAAAGAAAGTTAAACTGGAAAATGGCCAATTAGATTATGACGTATTGGTAATCGGGCTTGGATTTGAAGCAGCAACCTTTGGTATTCCTGGCTTAGAAGAACATGCGTTTACAATTGGAAACATTAATAGTGCTCGCCTTATTCGCGAACATATGGAATATAATTTTGCTTTGTATCACAACGAATCAGAAAAAAATCCCGCACGATTAAATATTGTTGTAGGCGGTGGTGGGTTTACTGGAGTTGAATTTCTAGGTGAGCTTGCAAATCGTATTCCTGAGCTTTGCGAAGAATATGATATTGATAAAAATTTAGTACGAATAATTAATATTGAAGGATCACCTACTATTTTGCCTGGGTTTGATCCACAATTAGTAGAATATGCGATGAATTCATTAGAATCACGCGGAGTTGAATTTGTTACTGGAGCAATGCTTAAAGAATGCACAGCTACTAGTGTTGTTTATGAAAAAAATGGTGAAATAACGGAAATTCCAACACTAACAACGGTATGGGCAGCTGGTGTAAAAGCAAACGCTCTTGTTGAGAAGTCCGGTTTTGAAAATAATCGAGGCAAAGTGGCAGTAGAAAAGGATATGCGAGCGCCAGACTATGATAATGTATTTGTAATTGGCGATTGTGCACTTATTATGAATGAACAAACGGGGAGACCTTATCCACCAACAGCACAAATTGCTATTCAACAATCAGCCGTAGTTGCCCATAATGTAAAAGCGTATATTCAAGGCGGAGAAATGGAGCACTTTGAACCGGAAATACTTGGTACAGTAGCTTCTCTAGGCCATAATGATGCGATAGGGGTTATATTTAACGATCAAAAATTGTTTGGCTGGAAAGCAACTGTGATGAAAAAAATAATTGATAATCGGTACTTATTGAAATTAGGTGGACTAAGTTTATTAATGAAAAAAGGAAAGTTTAACATTTTTTATTAAGTGTGGATGTAGCAAGGACAGTGCCACTGTCTTTGCTTTTTTTCTAAATTCATTTAAAATGGAAAAGGGAAAAGAAATTGTTTATACATAATAATGTCTAACTGCTTGTTAGGTGAGTAAAGTTGCGAAGGGAGCCACCTGTTTTGATTCAATTAGTAGTGTCGATTATATTATATTTTGTCATCTTTTTTGGTATTGCATTTATATTGAATATGTTATTACGAAGAACATGGTTGATGGCATTTTTATATCCATTTGTCGTATTAATTATTGTAGATAATATGTCTACAATGGAGTATTTAAAGGCACCAGGATCTGCATTTTCAGAAGCTTTTTCCAGGCTAATGCAAATCACTCCAGTTGATATTGCCATATTAGTAGCAGGATTTGCAGGTACAATTGTGTCTGGAATCATTATTAAGTTATTAAGAAAAAGTGGATATCAAATGTTTTAAAAGCTTTGTTTATAACAAAGAAAAAGAGATAAGTGGATTTATGATCAGTAAATCCGGACTATAATCCGAGTATATTTATTTTCGGAAAGTAGTTCGGATTGTTTTTTTGAAAGGAATAATTCTCTAGTTACTATACATGCATAACTGGTATTAAGATTTTAGTTCGTTTATAAATAAACAAACATTACGATTATAAATTTAAAGTTTTCATATTTATCTAAAAAATTTTATGTGGTTTTGTATATTTTTTGATTAATTGGAAATGCTGAACTGGTAGGAAAAAGGAAACCTTTGTTGGGAGTTTTGTCCATATCAACTATCTGTCCTGAGTCAGGGAAGAGCTTGATTTACTGGAACTTTCTATAGACTGTACAAAGGTTCACTACCAGAGAGGTGTTATTTATGAATGTCAAAAGTTTTATTCGTAGAACAAGTTTAGTAATCTTAGCAATCGTAGCGTTTCTTACTACTATTTCGTCCATAACCAATGTATCTTTTGCAGAAGTAGAGGTGTGGTCCAAGCTGAAATCACCTGCTGTTCATATGATTAAGGAAGCAAAGGCGTCTGATTCTTCCCTTAGGCATACGGTATTACAAGGGAAATCATTGAATCATCTAAAGGAGAAGAAGCGCTATATTTCTAGTGAGGAAATTGAAGGTGCAGAGACATTAGCTGATGTAATTAATTTTGAACAGTATCCAAGCGCAAATGTTGTTGCAACAGGATATACTGCTGGAATTGAGTCAACAGGAAAGACACCAGATCATCCGGAATATGGGATTACTTATTCTGGGGTCAAGGTAAAAAGAGATTTGTACTCTACGATAGCAGCAGATCTTAATGTATATCCTATCGGCACTATCTTATTTATTCCTGATTATGGATTTGGAGTTGTTGCTGATAAGGGCAGTGCTATTAATGGGAATAAAATTGACCTTTATTATAATACGGTCGAGGACGTATACAGTCAGTGGGGGAAAAAGAAACTTGATGTATACGTGATTGAAAAAGGTAATGGTAAGCTTTCGGAAAAGAAATTGGATGAATTAAATGAGAATCAAGCTTTACAAGTATTTAGGCAGGAAATAACGGATAGTTAAAAAAGTATAATTAGTTAAAATAGGTCAACAGAAGTTTATGTGTTTTTTATCAGCTAAATAGTGCTTTTCCAATAAATAGTTTAAAAGCAAAAAAGCCGAACAGATTCGAAGAGTTCTGATGGTACCGCTCCCTGAAGTTAGAGGAATCTAATTTCAAGAGATCAGTACCAAATATTTCGAATGATAGTTCGGCTTTTGCTTAAACTAAAATACTATTGCTCCAGCATGAATTAATTTAGCAATGCATTTAAAATGAATGCAATCGCTACACCTGTTAATCCGCCAAAAAATACTTCGATCGGCTGATGACCTAATAATTCCTTTAGTTCTTGGCGTTTTTCAAATTGCTTTTTATTTGTCCAATCTTTTGCTCCATCAATAAATAGCTGGAAATCTTTAATTAATTGATTTAACACGATGGCTTGCTCCCCGGCCTGTCTTCTAACACCAGTAGCATCAAACATGATGATCACACTAAATACACATGAGATAGCAAACATGGTAGAGGAAACTCCTTCTACAATACCTACACCTGTTGTTAATGCAGCTACAGCAGCTGAATGACTGCTTGGCATTCCTCCAGTACTAAAAGCTAAATCCGGTTTAAATTCTCTTGTAACGATAAGCGAAATGGGAATTTTAACAACTTGAGCAAAAATTATTGCAGTTAGAGCAGCAAACAATGGGTAATTATGAAATAATTCCATGGTCGTCTAAACATCCTTTCTAAAGGAAAGTTTATCCCTTGTTAGATGACAATATGCATGGTATCTAATGCTATATTATCACATGAATGGCTAGTAATCAGGCGCACCAAAGAATTATTTTATAAATTTAGTATTTATCCAATTTTGGCTTGGCGAACTGCTGGAATACGTGTTGCAATTCTGACCATAAATAAAGCAGTTAAACCAGCAAAGGCGATATCCTTAATCAAGAATGGAATCATCGAAGCCCAAGCTAATGGATAAGTTATAGGAGCCGCTAACCACGTATTTAAGGCGACATACATATATGATACACCTATACCGTAATTAATGATGGTTCCAACGAGTGCAGCAAGTAAGTAATAAAAAAGAGAGCTTTCTTTCCGTTTATCGACCATCCATCCAGTAAAATAGGCTACAAAAATAAAAGATATGATAAATCCACCAGTTGGAGTTAATAATGCTGTAGGTCCCGCTGACAATCCAGCAAATACGGGAACACCAGCAAATCCGACAAGTATATACACTAGAACAGAAAGAGTTCCTAGCTTTCTACCTAACATTAATCCGGCTAATATGGCGAAGAATGTCTGTAAGGATAAAGGCACGCTTGTCCCGCCGATTGGAACTGCCAGCATAGGAAACCAAACCGTAATATTTGCACCTATAGCCATTAAAACAACAAATACGGCTCCATATGTAAGATCAATTGTTCGTAATCCTTTCATAATCTCATCCTCTCTGTATATGATAGTAATTGGAGAATGGATTTTTGTCAACCTCATTTTTTTTGGGTTAACAAAAATTGTGGCTGTTAAATGCTAGATAAACTATTTCTATGTTAGATAATTTCTTTAAGGAAGAAAAGTAGAGAGGGGAATAAAAGAGGTGGGTGTAGGCTCCCACCTTCTATGTTATGCTATTTAATCGCTGTCTCTAATGCAATTTCCATCATGTCATTGAAGGTTGTTTGTCTTTCTTCGGAGGTCGTCTCTTCACCAGTTAATATATGATCAGAAACTGTAAGAACGGAAAGAGCTTGGCGATCATACTTTGCTGCTAAGGTATATAATGCAGTTGTTTCCATCTCAATTGCAAGCACTTTATAAGCAGCAAGCTTTTCATTGATTTCTTTTGCGTTATCACGGTAGAACGTGTCACTTGTAAAGACATTACCTACTCGCAAGTTTAATCCTTTTTCTATTCCAGCATCATATGCATTTTTTAATAAATGGAAGTCAGCAAGTGGAGCGTAGTCTATACCACCGAAGGTCATGCGATTCATTTGTGAATCAGTGGTAGATCCTTGAGCAAGAATAACATCTCTAACCTTGACATCTTTTTGTATTGCTCCACAAGTACCTACGCGGATTAGTTTGTTTACATCATAGCTCTGGATTAATTCATTCACATATATAGAGATGGAAGGAACTCCCATTCCGGTTCCTTGAACCGATACCCTTTCTCCTTTATATGTTCCTGTAAATCCATACATACCGCGAACGCTATTATATTGTGTTGGATGTTCTAAAAAAGTTTCTGCGATATATTTGGCACGAAGGGGATCACCTGGTAATAATATTTTGTCAGCAATTTCTCCTTGCTTTGCACCTATATGTACACTCATGTTAATTCCTCCTAGTATAAATGGAATACTTTCAAAATAACGTTATCATAAGCTATTAGGAAAGACAAATAGTTCTATAATTCATCCTTTCTGACAAATAATAGGTATAAACTATCGTATCATGATTGAAAATAGAAGCAGAAGTTGTTAAATCTTTGTCGATACATAAAAAACTGTAGCTTATCTGTTTCAAAAATGCTTATTATTGTATATAATATTATTAGTTCAGTTTTTCACTTAATAACATATGAAAAACCAATGTACTGTATGTACATAAAAAGATAATATCTTTGGAAGGATGAATGAGGATGAAAGAACAAAATTTTACAATTACAGCGGATACAGGAGTTCACGCACGTCCAGCTACACTTCTGGTAAATAAAGCAGGTCAGTTCGAGTCAGAAGTAGAAATCTCATACAATGAGAAGACAGTAAATCTAAAATCAATAATGGGTGTTATGTCCTTAGGAATTCCTAAAGGTGCAGAGATTAAAATTACCACTACAGGAACTGATGAGGAAGAAGCGCTTAAGGGTGTAGAGGAAGTAATTAAAGAGCATTTAGGTGAATAATAATTTAAAGTTATTTGTTAAATGTCCTTTATCATAAGGCTGAGACAAAAGAATGAAGAAACAATAAAAAACGAACGATAATTAATTTCAATTAATTATCGTTCGTTTTTTGATAAGAATCATTCATTTAGCACCTAAAATAAGCGAGACTCCGGTGGGAACAGCACGAGTCCGAAAATCCACTTGGTAACGTGTTTTTCTTTACCAAGTTAGCTGAGGCCGTGCCCGCGAAAAGCGCGTATATTTTCACGGTGTGGCGATGATGCTCTTATTGATAATATGATTATTCGTATTTTGGGTAAAGAAGTTGTGTTTTGTCCCAGCCTTTTTTACATATAGTGAAAAGGTGCTACCTTCATCTAGCACTGCTGATAGTAATGAATTAGCTAATCAGGCTTGGGTGTAGTAAATCTTTATAGCGTGAAAGTGGGCTTGGACCTCTTCTATATTTTGTCATAATACTGTTCTTCTAACCTATTTAAACACTCCAGTGCTGCTCTGTGATATGCAGTATCGTCTTTAAGCAGCTTTGCTCGATACGTTTCTACAGCTTCTTTTAATGATACTATGTAGTTAGGTATAGGATCTGGATATGAATGTACAGCTGGTTTTTTTACATTCATTTTTTCATGATGTGCAAGGGCTTTTCTTTCATGGAAGAAAACCCCTTCGGTTTGATTCGGATTGTGCAAATCTCCTTGCATTGGATGCTTCTTAACAGCAAGGACCTCTACAACATAGCGATCTCCTTTATCGTCCATTACTTTACCGATATATGTTCCTGAGCGATAATGGGCTTTAACTGTTTCCCCTAGTTGAACTTCTGGCATATTTATCGTCCTCCTTACTATTATTGTGCCAAAAATGTATCCGTTTAGCGAACAAAATAGATCACTCATTTAGTTATATAGTGGAATTTGCTATAATAGCAAAGAAGGAAGTGAATGAAAATGATGCCATTTCTCTATTTCCCAGAGGATAAATCAGAATATATCCCAGCTGTAATCACTTTAGTCATCTTTTTAATTGCTGCTAGTATTGTAATGTATTTGTTCTATAAAAAATCTAAAAATGATGAGAAAAAATTTAATGAGCAATATAATGAGCAATTAAACGATAAAAATAATGAATAATGTGTACTAAATCTTCTTTTTTCATAGTCTACGAAATTATAAAATTTGAGCCTGTGGATATATATGGGCCTGTTGAGCCGCGTCCAGAGCCTTCAGGAACTAGGCGAGTTCACGAATAGCCCTACGGATAAATCATCATCGGTTCGCAAGCTCCGTGATTCCTTTATCTTCGTTGTCGTTCCAGTCGCTACATTTCTAATCGGGCACTTGCGATTTTGTCTTCCCGCATATAACTAGCAGTAAGAATCCCACTAAGCAATAAAGAGAAACCAATATGGATAAGAAGGGGACGAATGGCAGTAAATGTCCGATTGATTCAAAGACCTTTAGGTCCTAGCCTTGTGATACTAACAATCAGTGGAGGATAAATCAAACTTCCACTGATTGAAGTATCACTTTATCCCTACACAACGATTAGATTTTCTAAAATAGGTAAAGAATAAAGGGCAAATCAGTTAAAAGGAGACAATCGTATGCGCTGGTTATCCTTTATTCTAATTATGCTTTTAATAACAGGCTGCCAACCGAAAGATGAAAAGAGTAAAAGTGTTGATATGTATAATGCTTCTGGAGATATGCTCGGAACTATTACTTTTAATGAACAGTCAGGTGGCGTGAATCTTAAAGTAAAGCTTGAGGGTTTAGCTCCAGGATTCCATGGTATTCATATGCATGAATACGCTAAGTGTGAAGGCCCGGATTTTAAATCAGCAGGAAATCATTTTAATCCAGAGGGAAAAGAGCATGGACTCATGCATCCAGAGGGTGCTCATTTAGGAGATTTGCCAAATATTGAGGCAGATTCAGGAGGTTTGGTTGATGCAGATCTTATGCTTCCGGAAGCAACATTGTTGGATGGGAAAAATTCTCTGACAAGAGGGGATGGGACAGCTGTCATTGTTACAGAAGGAGAAGATGATGGAATGAGCCAACCTGGTGGTAATTCAGGCGAAAGAATTATATGCGGTACATTAACTAAAAACGAAAAACAAGAAGAATCTCCAACAGATCCTACGCAATATAATGAAAAACAGGAAGAATAGAGGACGAGACAAAAGATAAAGAAACTCCGAACCGTAATCCGTATACGGTTATAACCGGATTACAGTTCGGAATATTCATTTATATGGTGACGTATCTAAGCGAAAGGAATGGCGAAAATAGTGTAAATCTAGCAGAGGCAATATGGATGACTTCTGCAGATCCGCAAATGTCCGAAGAGCGGCACTGCTAAGCAGCTTCTAAGTTAGCGTGTTAGCTGGACCTGTGGAAAGGATTACCATACTTCAGTTTACAATAGTATGACCATTCGACTTGCAAATTCTCTGTTTAGCACAAACTCATTAATTATCTATTTTTTACAGCAGAAATGATTCGCTGCACTCCTTCTTCGAGGGTTGCTCGAGGGCAAGCGATATTAATGCGCATGAAAGTATCGCCTTCTTGTCCATAATCAACTCCCGTATTTAAGCCTACCTTTGCTTTTTTTATCATAAACGATTTGAGTTCTTTATGATCTAGCTTTAACGCACTACAGTCAATCCATAATAAGTAGGTTCCTTCAGAATCGATAACTTTTAATTCTGGTGTATGTTCTTCAAACATCTCCTTTACATACGTTTGGTGATTTTTTAAAAGATGCCGAAGCTCCTCAAGCCAACTTTCACCATGTGTATAAGCTGCCTCTAATGCAGTATTTCCCATTGTATTAAGCATATTAACACCTTGCTTAGCAAATTGAGCATCTAGTAATTCCCTTTTTTCTTTATTAGAAGTCACGACATAAGATGCTTGTAAACCAGCAAGATTAAATGTTTTGGATGGGGACATACAAGTTATGGTTTGTTCGGCGACTTCCTCAGAAAGTGACGCAATCGGTATATGCACTTCACCAGGGAATGTAAGATCTCCATGAATTTCATCAGAAATAATTAGAACATTGTGCTTCATACATAAACGAGCTAGCTCAGTTAATTCATCTTTTTTCCAAACTCGTCCTACTGGATTGTGCGGGGAGCAAAGAATAAACGCTTTAACTCCTTGTTTTAGTTTCTCTTCAAAGTCAGCAAAATCAATTTGATAATAATTGTTTTTATAGATGAGTGGGTTCTTCACAATCTCTCTTTGGTGACTTTCTATTACCTTATAAAAAGGCGTATACACAGGAGTTTGTATAATAATTTTATCTCCAGGCTCTGTAAAAGCTTGTACTGCCATATGTAGGCTTGTAACAACACCAGGACTAAATGATAGCCATTGCTGTTTGATATTCCATTGATGTCTTTGTGATAACCATTTAAGTATAGAATTCTTGACTTCATCATCAATCACCGTATAGCCGTATATACCATGCTGTGCTCGTTCAATTAAAGCTTGATTTACTTGTTCAGGAGCTTTAAAGTCCATATCTGCTACCCACATTGGTAATACATCTTCTGTTTGAAACATTGGTTTAAGCATATCCCATTTAACCGAACGTGTATTCTTTCTATTATGTTGCAAATCAAATATTCCCATTTGTGACCTCCTAGCTATTTATTTTTTATAGTATAACATTTCTTTCACTATACTTCTTATAATTAAACTAAAGAAATATGCCTTTTTAACAGGGGAGTAAACGAAGATTTATCCATAAAAAAAGCAAAGCGATATCGCTTTGCTTACAGGGGGAATACGAGAAAGTCTTACATTTGATAGTATACCCTGTTAAATAGAAATTTAAACCTAAATTGGTAAGTTTTTTGGAAAGCACTATAATCTTGATTCTAACTGTTCTTTTTCATCTTCGTAGCCAGGTTTTCCTAGTAGGGCAAACATATTTCTTTTGTAAGCCTCAACTCCAGGCTGATCAAATGGATTAACACCAAGTAGATAGCCACTTATGGCACACGCCTTTTCAAAAAAGTAAACCAAATAACCAAATGTATATGCATCGAGCTTTGGTATCTCTACAATTAAGTTAGGTACATTGCCATCAGTGTGTGCTAATAATGTGCCTTGAAAGGCTTTGTCATTTATTTCATGAATCGTTTTACTTGCTAAATAATTCAGGCCATCTAAATTATCTTCTTCCGCTTCTACCGTAATATCATATTTGGACTCATTTACGTGTAATACTGTTTCGAATAAATTACGACGACCTTCCTGTACATACTGACCAAGTGAATGCAAATCGGTAGAGAAATTTGCAGAAGATGGATATATCCCTTTATTATCTTTTCCTTCACTTTCTCCAAAAAGCTGCTTCCACCATTCAGCAAAATAATGAAGGTTTGGCTCGTAGTTAATAAGCATTTCTGTCGTTTTTCCTTTGTTGTATAGAATGTTACGAACTGCTGCATATTGATAACTAGGATTATTCTTGATTGATGGTTCTGCTAAATCGTTCATGGCTGCATGAGCACCGTTCATCATGTTATCAATAGAAATGCCGCTAACAGCAATAGGAAGCAAACCAACGGCTGTCAAAACGGAGTAACGACCACCAACGGCATCAGGGATCACGAAGGTCTCATAACCAGCTTGATCAGCGGAAGTTTTTAAAGCACCCTTCTCTTTATCCGTTGTAGCATAAATTCTGTCTTTTGCAGCTTCCTCACCATATTTTTCTTCTAATATTTTTTTGAAAATCCGAAAAGCAATGGCTGGTTCTGTTGTTGTTCCACTCTTGGAAATTACATTAATAGAGAAATCCTTATCTCTTAAAACATCCATTAATTCATGAATATAGGTTGAACTCATATGATGCCCAACGAAGATAATATGCGGCGCATCGATTTCTTGCTTCGATAAGTAGCTTTGAAAAGAATGATTAAGCATTTCAAGTGCAGCTCGAGCACCTAAGTAAGAGCCACCAATCCCAATGACTAATAATACATCTGAATCTTCGCGGATTTTTTTAGCACTTGCTTTAATTCGAGCAAATTCTTGCTTATCATACGTTTCAGGTAAATTAACCCAACCGAGAAAGTCGTTTCCTGCACCCGTTTTTTCATGTATGGCATGATGTGCAGCATTTACGGCACCTTCTAGATTATCTATTTCCTGTTCATTAAAAAAAGCAAAAGCCTTCTTGTAATTAAATGTTACATGTGTCATCTTATTTCCTCCTTCATCAGCACTTTCAAACCTGTACATAACTTACTTTACCCAAGTGATGTTATGAAATCAAGAAAGACACTGTATAGATTTTTATAAGATGCATAAGCTAAGGTGAATAAAAGAGAAAAGGAGGGTAAATGATGAATGGATTACAACGTACCGCTTTAGCAATTACAATCATTGGTGCAATTAACTGGGGCTTAATTGGTTTATTTCAATTTGATTTAGTAGCAGCTATCTTTGGTGGTGAGCAAAGTGCTGCTTTCGCGCGTGTGATTTATACATTGGTAGGTATAAGCGGCCTAGTATTGCTACCTTTATTATTTAAAACGGATGAAGCATTTGCAGATCAACGTGAGCCTGGGAGGGCTGACAGTTAAATAATAAGGCAAACTCGTACGATTGAGTTTGCCTTATCATTATTTACTATAATTACCTTCTGATTGCTTGATCCATTCTTCAAGCTTATCTTTTAGTGTATTAAAACCTGCAGAATCATTATCTGTATGTTTTGCTTGTACCTTCTGAGGCTTCGCTTGCTTCTTTGGAGCTTCCTCTGTTGCGCGGATAGACAATGAAACCTTGTTTTTTTCTTCATCAACTTGTAAAACCTTTACCTTTACTTCATCACCGATAGATAAGTGCTCATTAATATCTTTTACATATCCATGTGTAACTTCAGATATGTGAACAAGACCTTGAACCTCGTCATCAAGTGCCACAAAAGCACCATATGGTTGAATTCCTGTAACTTTTCCATCTAAAATTTGACCATTCTCAAATTTGTTTGTCATGCTGAACAACTCCTATACCATTATTCGATTCATTTTACACAATAAAATATTTTAGCATAATAATTAACATGTGGCAAAACATATTAAAGATAACGCTGATGAAAGGGTGATTTATATTGGTACCACTAGAATCAAAATTGGAAAACAAAATTTATTCTTTATTTGTACTTGAGGAATTGTTAAAGCCTGAAGGATTTGTAATTGGTTCAAATTGGGATTATGAGAAAGGATTTTTTGATTTAAAAATAGATGATCAAGGAACTTACTATTTTTTGCGAATACCATTTTATGCAGTGCAAGGTTCCTTAGATTACCCAGGTGTTACTGTCCGATTGGAAAAACCGTTTTTATTAGCACATCAATATCAGAAAGGCTACGATGAAAGCGGATCTGCAGGAGCTTTTCAAGGCACATTTAATCAGTTTCAAGCTCCAACAGATCCTGACGCTGAAGTTCCAGAAGCGTATATAACTACTGGTAAAGAACTAATGAAAAGAGTTGAGGACTTAATCATTCCAAGGGATTAGTCCGATGAGTACATCGTCTTTTTTTAGGATAAATTTTGATGTTGGATTGATATAATAGGTGCTATTTCGAATAATACCTAATAAAATCTGTTGGCTCTTCCGATGAATGGCGGCTGCCTCTCCAAAGGATACATTCTCCAATTCTTCTGGTAATGTAGCATGATGAAATTGTTGAGTTGTTAAGATATGATAAATATCCTCAAATGGTCTCGCCTTGGTTTCTCTAGATAACTCATGGTAAAAAAGAGCACTGGTGAAATCATTAGATCTTAAAATGGTTGTTGCGCCGGCACGATGTGCATTGTCTATTTGTATAGAAGAAAGTATTTCCACTATGATCGGAATTTTAGCGTTATTTCCTCTAATAGCAACGGCTGTAAGGATAGAATGATTATCTGCATCCCTTTCCTTTTTAGTGATATCTGCAGTAATTAATACACGTTCTGCTAGTTTTATATTTGCCTTTTCTAATATACGGTCCTCTGAAGGATCACCTTGTATAAAGTGTACCGGATAATCTGGAAAAGAAACATGGTCCAAGGTTGTATCAATTAGAACCATGCGGATATGCACGGAAGATGTTGAAATAATTTCAATTAATTGTCTGGTCCTCTCGTTCCATCCGATTAAAATTAAATGGTTACTACCTTTAAAAGGGAGTTTACCTTGTGCAAGGTCCTTTTCGTGTTGAATTGTTGCAGCAGATAAAGAGGTTATATAGAAAGCAATTAACCCACCGCCAGTCAAGATTAAACAAATTGCAACGATCTTTCCGGTTGCGGTTAACGGTACAAAGTCTCCGTAACCCACCGTGGCTCCAGTTACAAATGCCCACCATACGCCATCAAATATGCTTGGGAATTGCGTTGGCTCTACGATATGGATTAGGCCACCAAAAAGAAACATAAGCAAAAATATAACTACAAGTAGTCTAATAAAAATAGGCAGTCTGAAGTAGATTTGTTTAAAAATTCGAATGCTCATAACGGTCACCTGTCCCCAAAAATACACGATTCAACGTAGTTTTTTACTCTTATACTCTCCATTATGGACAGGCTTCGCTAATTATAATCTCCAATAGGACAACGGATTAACACAGCTATGTTAACTGAATCACTGATTAACTTCTATTTTTTGCAGTGTTTCTTTTAAACTTTGGTATACATCAGTCCAAAAAGAAGTACGGTTTCGATAAGACTTTGTCATAAAGAGGATCATTTCATCAAATTTTACTTTATAATCTGTAGACTCTTTGCTAGGTAATTCGCTTCGAGATTTTTCTACAAAGGATTGAATTGCTGACGCTCTCGGCCCCCATTTGGCAACTTCATTGCCATTTTTGTCGATAAAAATGAAGATGGGGATGGAGCGAGATTTACCGTTGGTTAAGTATTCATCCATCAGTTCCAGGTTTTTATCTCGATGTAATAAACGAACATCAATTTGGGCTACTTCCGCAATATGTAATAAAATAGGGATGTTCAACATAGCATCGCCACACCAGTCTTCCGTTAAAACAATTACACGTAAATTTTTCTTTTTTACGCTTGCAAAAAACTCCTCATCAGCTGGTAAGGAGAAATGATCATAAATATGTAATAAGTTTTCTTGATGCTGTTCCATTGTTTCAATATATGTGTCAGGTGAAATACCAATATTATACCATTGATTTAAGTCCATCGATTTTCTCTCCTTCAAATCTTTTTATCCCCCATATAACTGGCAGTAAGCCCCCCACATCAAGCAATACAGTAAAACCAATATTGTTAAGTAAGGGATCAATTGCCCGTAAATGTCCGATTGGTTCTAGGGCCTTTAGGTCATACCCTTTTGGTACTACCAATCCGTGTGGGATACACAAAATCCCCACAGATTGAAGTTTCACTTTATTAAAGTGTACACATAGTTATTATACGCGTAAACAAAAGTGCTCTTCATCGAATTTTTTGCTATCATAATAGTAGTACATCATCAAGTTATCGAATAAGGAGGAAAATAGAGTGGTATTAGCAAACCAAGATTTTTTATTAAATTTATTACAAACACCATCACCATCAAGTAGTGAAATGGAAATACAAAAAAAGTGGATACAGTATGTAAAAGAATTTGCTGACGAAATTAGAACGGATCATGCTGGAAACGCGATTGGTGTACTAAATCCAGATGCACCTTTTAAAGTATTACTTGCAGGTCATTGTGATGAAATTGCACTTGTGATTAACCGCATTGATGATCAAGGGTTTTTACATTTTGATCAAATGGGAGGCATTAATCCAAAAGCGGCTGTTGGAATGAAAGTTACTGTTTTAGGCTATCAGCAAACGATTACGGGTGTAATCGGTGTAAATGCTCAGCATCACGGTGGATTAAAGAATGATTTCAGCTTGGAAGATTTATTTATTGATTGTGGGTACAAAACGAAGGAAGAGGCTGAACAACATATCCAAATAGGAGATTTAGTTGTTTACAATACAAAACCAGAGATTTTAAGTGATAGATACGTTTCTGGCCGAGGACTTGATAATCGAACGGGCGCATTTATAGTGGCTGAGGTTTTAAAAGGGTTAAAGGAACGAGGCTGTGAGGTTGGTGTCTATGCAGCAAGTACGGTTAATGAAGAGACAAATATGGGCGGAGCCTATTTTGCAGCTGCGGGAGTTGCACCAGATATGGCAATCGCTTGTGATGTTACTTTTGCTACAGATTATCCAGGAGTGAATAAAAATAAATATGGTGATGTCCGACTAGAGGGTGGACCAGTTCTTGCTAAAGGGGCGCCGATTAATAGGAAAATAAATCAATGGTTAGAAAGAGCCGCGAAGCAGTTAAAGATAAATGTACAATATGAGCTTACACCAAGAATGACAGGTACAGATGCAGATAAAATGAGATTAACCGGTAAAGGGGTTCCTGTGTCTTTAGTGTCGTTACCTTTACGCTATATGCACTCCCCTGTAGAAACGTCTAGCTTGAAAGATATGGAACAAGAAATTGAATTATTAGTTACGATGATTGCTTCTCTAACTGGAAATGAAAGTTTAAACCCATTAGATGAAGATTAAAGATATGTAGCTATCAGTAAGTGCGTATGGTTTCTGCATTATAACGCAAAGTTAACAATATTTCATTCTATAGGCCGAATTATTGTGCGAACATTAAGAATGTATCAAAAAATAAGAATTATTATCTATGGAATATTACAAAATAAAGTAATATAGTAGTATGTTTTCTGTAATGAAGAAAACATCAATGTTAAAATAGGGATATGCCTAGGTAAATAGCTTCATTTTAGTGAAGCAGTTAACTGTTTTCTAGGCTGTAAAGTAATGGAAAGTAACCCCTCATTCCTTATCTTATAAGGAATGAGGGGTTTTTTATGAAGTTTTAGTAGGTGAAACATACGAATTAATACCTATGAAAAGTTGATGAAAAAATATTACTAATCTACCAATTTTGAAAATTCAGCTTTTGTTCGACTTGATTCGACATTATTTTATCTAGTTAATCTACTATACTTGCTGTAACAACTTAGATTTTTCTGGAGGCACCACTGTCAGTTGAGAACCAAATTTTCAAGGGGGGAGGCAGAAGGTGTTTTTAATTTGTTGGTTCTTGTCTGCATCAGAATGTGTCAAAAATTGAGGGGAGGAATAGCTGTGAAGGCTAAAAGAAGACGACGTCAATCTAAAGCACTAAGTATTGCAGCAACGGTATTAATGACATTTTCGTTAATTACACCAGGAATAGCCAGCGCGGAATCAAGCGGTAAGCTTCATCAGTCTGCCCATGATTCTAATAAGATAGCCGAGGCAAAAGTGAGTGATCGATTAGTAAAAGCATTTAAAGACGACGACAAAGTAACCTTCCTGGTAAAATTTAATGAAAAAGCAGATGTCATGAAGGTCGCAAAAAATGCAAGATCTGATGCAGCAAAAGCAAGCTTGTCAGGACAAAAGGCGGAGCATATGCAGCGCTCAGCTGTAATATCCGAATTAAAGACTACTGCACTAGAATCACAAGCAAATGTAAAAGCTTTTCTGGAGGAGCAAGAGGCAAAAGGTAATATTGAGAGCTTCAAATCCTACCATATTGTAAATGGAATGGCGGTAACTGCTACAAAAGAAATAGCAGAAAAGCTAGCGACGTTTGCAGAGGTAGAAAAAATATTACCAAATGAAGAACGCGAACTTTATGATGTGACAATTGATAAAGAGGCTGGAAAAATCGAATCGGAATTAACCAATATTGAGTGGAATGTGGATCGTGTTGGAGCGCCGTCTGTTTGGGAGATGGGCTTTGATGGAACTGGTACAGTAGTAGCTAGTATTGATAGTGGTGCACAATGGGATCACCCAGCATTACAGGAAAAATATCGTGGCTATAATAATGATACCGGTGAAGTTGATCATACCTATAGCTTTTTCGATGCGACTGCAGATGAAGAAGAAGCATATGACGACCATGGACATGGAACACATGTTACCGGGACAATGGTTGGAAGTGAACCTGATGGTTCTAACCAAGTTGGTGTAGCACCTGGTGCAAAATGGATTTCAGCCAAAGGATTAAATGCAGCAGGTAGTGGCTATGATACATGGCTGATAGCTGCAGCTGAATGGATGCTTGCTCCTGGTGGAGATGCGTCAATGGCTCCAGATGTCGTAAATAATTCTTGGGGTGGTGGACCTGGCTTAGACGAGTGGTACCGTGATGTGGTTATTGCTTGGAGAGCAGCAGAAATATTCCCTGAATTTTCAGCGGGTAACACATCGCTTGGAAATCCAGGTGGACCAGGTTCTGTAGCTGTGCCAGCAAATTATCCGGAATCATTTGCAACTGGTGCAACAGATGTTAATGATGTATTAGCAGGGTTTTCTCTTCAGGGACCATCTCCTTATGATGAAATTAAACCTGAAATTTCAGCACCTGGTGTTAATATTCGTTCCAGTGTACCTGGTGGTGGCTATGAAGGTGGATGGAATGGAACATCAATGGCTGGTCCAGCAGTATCTGCTGTAGTTGCATTATTAAAGCAAGCAGATGCTAGCCTAACTGTTGATGAAATTGAAGAAATTCTTACAACAACGGCTACGCCATTAACAGATGACAACTTTACAGAGGTACCGAATAATGGTTATGGTCATGGGCTTGTAAATGCATATGATGCCATTTCTTTACTTGTTACAGGGTTAGGAACACTTGAGGGACAGGTTACTAAGGCAGGAGAGGATACAGAAGCTCCCGTCTTCGAACATGAAGGTCCTAGTGAATCTTATACTGGAATGGATTTGAATTTGTCCATTCAAGTATCGGACAACATAAGTGTAAACAGTGTAAATCTATCGTATACAGATCAAGATGGTGAAACACAAACTGTCGAAGCGGAACGTGTTTCAGGAGATTATAAAGAAGGTGAATACCAAGTAACGATTCCTGGAGAGCAAATAGATGGTGAATCTCTAACGTATACTTGGACAATTAATGATTTTGGTAACAATGAAGTAACCAGTGATACGTATGAGGTTACTTTATTATCTGGAGTCTCAGTTGGTTTCTCTGACGATTTTGAATCAGCATCGGCTGGCTGGACAGTGTTTGGTGAAAATAACAGCTGGGAGCGTGGTGTTCCAACTTCTGGACCAGAGAGTGCAGCTTCAGGAGAAAACGTATATGCTACAAATTTAGCAGGTGAGTATGATAGTAACACAAACACTACACTGGTTATGCCACCAATTGATTTACCAGAAGGAAATGCATACTTGCAATTCAATCAATGGTACAATATTGAAAACAATTGGGATTACGGTCATGTGTTTATATCAACTGACCAAGAAGATTGGACACAATTAACGGAAATAACGAATACCTCAGATGGTTGGGAAAGCGTAGAAGTAGACTTGTCTGAATATAGTGGACAGCGTGTGTATATTGGCTTTAATCTTGACACAGATGGGAGTGTCACTAGAGATGGCTGGTATATTGATGACGTAACACTAGCAGATACTTCTAATGGTGAAAGTGCATCTTTGGCAAAGGATCGAGGCTATATAGGGGTAGTTGGTTTCGATAACGCTGCTTTAGGTGTTATTAAAACGGATACAAAGGATACGCTAAAAGAAAAAGTTTATCCTGCAAAAATTCAGCCAGTAAAGCCAAAGAAAGAACCATTAGTAGATAAAGAGGCAGTCAGCCCAACACTACTTCCTATGAGTGCACAGGTTAGTGTCCTAGAAAGTGGTCGTTCGGTGACTACGGACCCTGCAACAGGTAGTTACTCATTACTTCATGCCGCAGGAGAATATACGGTAAAAGCAGAAGCATACGGGTTTGAATCAGCAGAACAATCCGTAACCATTGAAGCTGATGGTGCTGCTGAAGCTGATTTTACGCTAGAAGAAGTTGATCAATACACAGTTAGCGGTACGGTAACTGATCAGCAAACAGGCGAGCCAATCTCAGGGGCTTCTCTTCTATTAGTTGAGGATGCAAATGTTGAACCTGTGACAACTGATGAAAACGGTAACTATTCGCTTACAGCTTATGAAGGAACATATACACTAAAAGTAGTGTCTAGCGGTTATCATGGTACGGAAGTTGAAGTTTCTCTAGCGGATAGCGATACGACAGCAGATGTCGAGTTAGAACCATTCTATACGGTTCCTGGTGGAGAAATAGCATATGATGATGGTACACCAGAAAACGCTCGTGCATTTTATGATGCTTTCAATGGTTGGGCAGTGAAAATGTCTCTTCCTGAAGGAGAAGAAGCTGGGGTAGTTGATTCTGGTGTATTCAAATTCTGGGATGAAGAGTTCCCTAACCCTGGTGGAACTGCATTCCAAGTAGAAGTTTGGGATGCTTCAGGACCAGACGGTGCTCCGGGTGAAAAACTTGCTGGACCATTTGACGCAGAGGCAAATCGCGATAAAGATGCATGGACGGTAGTTGATCTTTCTGAGCATGGAATTACTGTAGATGGTGATTTCTATATGGTATATATCCAAACTGCTCCAAATACAGGTGCTCCAGGTCTAGCTACAGATGAAAGCAGTCCTAATGCTGAACGCAGCTACCAATTAGTAGGAGGGGCTTGGTCTAAATCTCCTGCTAATGAAGGAAATTACATGATTCGCGCTCGTGTAAACTATGAGGTGGAGGAACCTGTCATTACTTCTCCAGCTGAAGATATGATTACAAACGAAACCGAATTGACTGTTGAAGGTACTGCTTCACCAACAACGACCGTTCAATTAATGAATAATGGCGAAGAAGCCGGTACTGCTGAAATTGGTGATGATGGTTCATTTGCTATTCCGGTAGAATTGATGGAAGGAGCGAATGAATTAACTGCTGTATCATTACTTGATGGTACTCCAACAGGTGAATCTGATCCTGTAACTGTAACGTTGGATACAGAGTCTCCTGAATTAACGATAGACAGCCCTAAGGATGGAGAGAAATCTAATCGTGAAACCGTAACTGTAGAAGGTTCAGTTTCTGATACCAACCTAGATTTCGTGGAAGTGAATGGACAAGAAGCGGCTGTTGAAGATGGCATGTATTCTAAACGAATACTTTTAGAAAACGGAGAAAATGAAATTGAAGTAACTGCTCATGATTTAGCAGGCAATACGTCCACTGAATCTGTTACTATTGATGTAGATTTCACTGTACCAGAAATTGAGAATCTGACTCCTGAGGAAGATGTTACACTTGAAGCAGGTGAGACGGTGAAATTTGAATTTGATAGTGAACCAGGGCTTAGAGCGACGTACTTTATTCATATGCCATTGACCAATACGGTTATGAACGCTACGGAGCTTCCAATGATGGAAACATCAGATGGACATTATGTAGGTTATTGGACTGCAACTAGCAATGTTGTTGCTGAAGGGGCAGTAATAGAAGTAAAGGTCGAAGATGACTATGGCAACGAAACTCGTGAGCAAGCTGAAGGTAAATTATTTATCAATGTCGAAGAATAAGCATCCTTCATAATTTCTTAGCATGTATAAATCACTTCGCTCCATTATTACTGGGGCGGAGTGATTTTTTTTGTAGTCTAGGAAATTTTAACGTACTTCCGAAAGAAGTCTCCAACTTCAAGCGTGTGAAGGGCGTAGCCCAACGGTAAGGGGGAGATGAATTTCGGTTGGGTGACAGCCCAAAGGCTTTTTTTCCTTTTTTGTTCAAAGCACAACCCAACAGTGAATGATCGAAATTCATCAATGCCTATAAAAGTGCCAGTTCAAGACTTAGCAAGATGGATTTTCTTCATGTCCGTAAAAAGTTATGGAAAGAAATGTTTTGGTCAAGAAGTTTTTGTTTGTTGACGACTGGCGGTTCGCCTATTGAAATAGTATTATCACCGTTGATTCGCTCCAGTCGCTACGTTTCTAATCGGATGCTTGCGCTTTTGTTCATTCTATAGTTTAGCTGATTATTGCTTTTCCGCTAAAGTCTATACTTAATTTGATTGAAAACTTATCGATTGAGTAGGTAAACATAGATATTGCAATACGAATAAAGATAGGTTAAAATAACGGTACAACATAATATCGATTCCATCTTCGGGGCAGGGTGAAATTCCCGACCGACGGTAAGAAGCAGTTAATTGCTTTAAGTCCGTGACCCACAGCAGGCATTTTGCTGTGGCTGATCTGGTGTAAGTCCAGAACCGACAGTTACAGTCTGGATGGGAGAAGATGTCGAGCCAAGAAAAGGTGCGTTAGTTCGCACTGCTTTTTCCTAATGAATTTATGGTACCCTAAAGCCCCGGTTAGGCCGCGCTTTAGGGTTTTTCATTTGCTAACTGTTAGGCTCATATCCTTCATCACGAGATAGGAATCGATAATTGATGAAGGAGGAAAACGATGAAACGTAACATGCAATCATCAAAGCTATTAAAACTTATTATTTTATCACTTTTAGGTACCATATCTTTGCTCTTATTTTTCCTGAATTTCCCATTGCCTTTGTTGCCAGGCTATTTAAAAGTAGATTTCAGTGATGTCCCGGCATTAATGGCTTCCCTTATTTTTTCACCATTAGCTGGGGTTATTGTTGTAGCGATTAAGAATATTCTTTATTTAGCTATAAGTGGTGGTACAGATCCGGTAGGAGTTATTGCAAATTTTATGGCCGGGATTATGTTCGTCATTCCAGTATCCCTCTTATATCATAAATATAAAGGAGTCAAAAGTGTTGTTTCTGGACTAGTAACGGGAACGATCATAATGGCTCTGGGAATGAGTTTGTTAAATTATTTCATCATTCTACCTGCTTACAGCTGGTTTATGGGCTGGGAGGATATGTCAAATTCCGTTAAATGGTTCTCCGTTTACGCATATGTTCTTCCATTTAATGTAATAAAGGGTATCATCGTTGGAGCGTTATTTATCCCGTTATTTATTAAATTAAAAAGCTGGATTGAACAAAAACAAGTCCATATTGCTTCATAGAAAAAAGGGCGATTATGTAACGCCGTAGGAGTATAGAAAAACGCTCGTTTTTCTATACTCCTTTTGGTGTGCCAGGCATGTGCGCACGCTCTAGGGTTAAAGTCCCGAACGGTGAAGGTCGTCGTAGGCGTTAGCTGAAAGCAAGGGTATTCAAAGGAAGGCTTCGGAAGCGTTCCATCGTACTAGTAGAAACATTCTTTTTCAAGGAGTCTACGTAATTTGGCTGTACTCGTATGCACATTTATTTTTATCGTTCGGGCTTTGGATTAACAATTTTAGCTTCGTACACCAACTTCAAAAGGGAGAATACACCATCGATTCTAGGCGAAATAGCAATAGCTTAAAGTTGCTTATCGATACTTGCGCAAAGGAAAATTTTCTTTATTGCTTTTTTTGTCTTTTTGAAACAATACCGATTGTGCATCTAGAAATGCATATGAGTGAGCCTTGCTCATCAGTAATCTTAATATCCCAAACCATTGTTGATTTTCCTGCATGAAGAGGGATGGCAGTAGCTGTTACTATACCGGTTCGCTTACTTTTGATATGATTCGCATTAATTTCAATGCCGAAAATAGATTCTTGCTCCATATCTGCGTGTAATGTAGCCCCAATGCTAGCAGCGGTCTCAGCAAGTGCAGCACTAGCACCACCATGTAAGTATCCAGCTGGCTGATGTGTACGTTCATCAACCGGCATCGTGACTACTACTTTATTCTTCGTCAATGTCTCAATTTCCATTCCTAATGTTTTCAGTAACGTATGGTCCATAGTATAATATCCCCTTATTAAATGTACATACTAATAACTAAAGATATCCCAAGTAAAATTCCGTAAATGGAGTTTGTTTTACCAGTTGCTGCCATTGCTGGCATCATTTCAATTGGCTCTGTCTTGCCTTTAAATTTGTTAATGACATCAACTGCTTTAATAATTCCAATAAATGTAATGAAAGACCATAGTGGGAAAATGTCTGCTATAATAAGCGTCGCAGTCGTTATGAAGGCTACAATGAACATCAATGCTAGAAAGCGGACTGCATTTTTTCTTCCCAAAAGTATAGCTAGTGTTTTCCGACCATTTTCTTTATCATTATCTAGATCACGAATATTATTAGATAGCATGATTGCGCCAATAAACAATGCTATTGGAATGGAAGCAATTAGTACCTCACCAGTGATCGTGTTTGTTTGGATAAAGTAACTAATTCCAATAATGACCGTACCCATTAGGAAACCGGAGAATAACTCACCAAGTGGTGTATAAGCTATGGGTAGAGGACCACCTGTATATAAATAACCAAATACCATACATATTAAACCGATAGCAGCTATCCACCAACTAGATTGAATACTTATATAGATACCAATTAAGATGGCAATTCCAAAAAAAGCAAGTGCTAAGCGGAGGACAGTTTTTGGATTTATTCCATCACGAACAATGGTGCCCCCGATACCAACAGAATCCTCGGTATCTAGTCCTTTAGCATAATCATAATATTCGTTGAACATATTCGTTGCCGCCTGAATTAGCATGGAGGCAATTAACATTGCGATAAATAATAATATGTGAACATGGCCTTCTCGAAAAGCAAGCATAGACCCAACAAATACTGGAACGAAAGATGCTGTCAGTGTATGAGGACGTAATAAACGCCACCATACTTGAAAACCATCCTTTTCATTCATTGCATCCTTTATATTAACTTTATTTAATGATTGCATGGTATGCTCCTCCTGTTTTTGTACCAATATCATATTAATGATATGGAAATTGCTATATAGTGTCAACGTTTGGGTTTGATTTTCTTGAGAAACAGTTGAAAAGAGAATAGAATAAAGATGGAAGTTTTGTCATTGTTAGTTTAACGGAGGTTTATTCAGATGATTGAAGTACAAGATAAACAACTGGAAGAGATCTTGGAAGACGCAATTAGTAGCCTTTCTATTAATAAGGTCCAGCTTTGTAGCATAACGAAAAAGATTCAACCTAAAAATCCGGTTTGTTTTTTTGAAGCAGCACGACAGATAGAGAAGGATCGCGTCTTTTGGACGAGCACAAATGATGCATTTTCTATAGCTGGCGTTGGAAATGCGTATGATATCAGTGCTAATGAAAATCGTTTTCAACATATGGAATTAAAATGGAAACAAGTAATAGATCAAGCCATTATTCATAATTCGTTTGATGTTCCTGGTACTGGATTAGTCTCATTGGGGGGAATGGATTTTGATCCTAAAAAGGACCGAACCGAGCTTTGGGGCGATTTTCCAGCTATTCAATTTACTGTTCCAGAATATATGTTAACGAAATATAAGGAAAACTATTATTTTACAATAAATGTTTTGGCTAAAAAAACGGATCATCCTATTCAATTGGCAAATCAACTACGTGATACTGAACGTTTCCTTCTCACGCCAATAAAGGCAGAGAAGGAAAAACTACGTATGTTAACTACAAAAGTCATTGCACCTGAAGAATGGAAAAAAACGGTAAAGAAAGCAACGGAAGAAATCCGCCATACATCAATAGATAAAATCGTATTGGCTAGAGAAATGCGTGTGAAATTAAATAAAAATGCTAATATTGCCACGATACTGGATCAGTTGTTAGCAACCCAATCAAACAGCTTTGTTTTTGCTTTTGAACGTAACAACAATTGCTTTATCGGCGCTACTCCGGAGCGATTAGTAAAGATTGAAAATAAACAATTGCTATCAACCTGTTTGGCAGGCACTGCTCCTAGAGGGAAATCAGAAACAGAGGATCGACAAATTAGCAATCAACTGTTCCACGATGAAAAAAATAGAGAAGAGCATGATTTTGTCGTGCAAATGATCAAAAAAGGCTTAAATAAATATTGTGTCAATGTTCATGTGCCAGAGGAGCCGACTGTTTACCCATTGAAAAATCTACAGCACTTATATACACCTGTAACGGGAAAGTTAAAAGCAGGATACAGTATTTTTGACATTGTTGAACAATTACATCCAACACCTGCTCTTGGTGGTGTTCCTCGAAATGATGCGATAACATTTATTAGAGACTATGAATTATTAGATAGGGGTTGGTATGGCGCTCCTGTAGGGTGGCTAGATAGTAATGATAATGGAGAGTTCGCAGTAGCTATACGTTCTGCTCTTATTCAAAATGATGAAGCGTCTTTATTTGCTGGATGTGGAGTTGTAAAGGACTCTATTCCTGAAGCGGAATTTGAGGAGACACGGATTAAATTCACACCTATGCTTTCTGTTTTAGGAGGAGAATCATGAACCACACCGAGACGTTAACACGCTATACAGCAAATTTCATTGATGAATTAGCAAATAATGGATTAACGGATGCTGTAATTTCACCTGGTTCAAGATCTACACCATTAGCTTTGACTTTAGCCGAACATAAACAAATTAAAGAATGGATCATCATTGATGAACGTTCTGCTGCTTTTTATGCACTGGGTATTGCTAAGAAAACCATGCGTCCAGTTGCATTAGTGTGTACATCCGGTACTGCTGCTGCAAATTACTATCCAGCTATTGTCGAAGCTTTTTACAGCAGAGTTCCATTAATTATTCTTACTGCTGACAGACCTCATGAATTACGTGATGTAGGCGCTCCTCAGGCTATAGCACAGTTGAATTTATATGGAGAATATGTGAAGTGGTTTCAGGAAATGGCGCTTCCTGAATCAACTCCAGAAATGCTGCTGTATGCCAGGAATAAGGCTGCAAGGGCTTTTTTTATGGCAAAGGAAGGAAATTGTGGACCGGTTCACTTGAATTTCCCTTTTCGTGAGCCATTGGTCGTAGATTTTCAACTAGATAATTTGTGGGGAGATACTTGTAATACGCCATACCTGCCAACCTATGACGGAAAAAAACAGCTATCACCTACACAAATAGATCAGATGCATGAAAAGTTAAAGCAAAAGAAAAAAGGTATTATTGTATGTGGACCACAGACTGATCCTAAGTTAGGTGAAGTCGTTACAAAGCTAGCTGCTAAATGGCAAGTGCCGGTTCTAGCTGACCCATTATCACAAGTTCGGTCAGGAGAACATGCTAAGGATGTCGTCATTGATGGTTACGATGCCTTCTTACGGAATGAAACAATTCGTGAACTGCTCAAGCCTGAATTTATTATTCGTATCGGTGCGATGCCAGTTTCAAAGGCATACTTATTCTATGTGAAACAGCATAAAGACATTTTACAATTTGTCGTAGAGAATGACCGTGGGTTTCGGGAGCCAGCTGGTAATAGAACTGAGTTTGTCTTTGCAGATTCTGTATTATTTTGTGAGCACCTTACCGCAAATACAGAATTAAAGTTGGACAAAGATTGGCTGTATGAATGGCAACAAACCAATCAGATAACAAAAAAACATCTACTACGTAAAACAAATAATCAGGTTACAGAAGGTGAAGCAATGCGTGGTTTACTGGATGTTATTCCAGATAACAGTAGTATATTTGTTGGGAATAGTATGGCAGTACGGGATTTAGACACCTTCTTTTTAACAACAGAAAAGCGAATTCAGGTTCTTGCTAATCGCGGTGCTAACGGCATTGATGGCGTAGTATCTAGTGGTTTAGGCGCTGCCTCGAATGGGAGTAGATTAACACTTGTCTTAGGAGATCTTTCATTTTTTCATGATATGAATGGATTGCATGCAGCGATGCATTATAAATTGGATGTTACCATTTTACTTATGAATAATAATGGTGGAGGTATATTTTCGTTTTTACCTCAAGCAAATGATAGAAAACACTTTGAGGCTTTGTTTGGTACACCATTAAATATTAATTTTGAACATGTAGTTACGATGTATGGGGGGCGCTACTTTAACCCTCAGACTGAAAAAGAGGTCAAAGAGGCGCTGCTTCAGAGCTATGCAAATATGGGTTTATCCATTATCGAAGTAAAGACAGATAGAGAAGAAAATGCAGCATGGCACCGAGAGAAATGGCAGGCAATTGAAGCTGAACTATTGAAGGGTGGGGCATAAATATTGTATTTCTCCATTAATCAATCTAACTATTGGTATGAAATTCATGGTAATGGTGAGCCAATTGTTATGCTACATGGTTTTACGGGGAGTAGTAGGACTTGGAATTATTTCGTTAATAAATGGAAAAACAAGTGGACATTAATTACCATTGATCTACCAGGACACGGAAAGACAAAGGCGAAGGAGAAGTCGATGGAGGCTTGTTGTAAGGATTTAGATGCTTTATTTAATGCATTAAAGCTTTCATCTTTTTGTTTGCTTGGATATTCAATGGGGGGAAGAACAGCTATATCTTATGCCATACATTATCCTGAAAAGATAAAAGCCTTGCTTCTTGAAAGTACATCTCCAGGCATTGATACGCTTGAAGAGAGAGTTCAACGACAAGAAAACGATAGAATATTAGCCAATAGGATCCTTGAACAAGGGCTTGATTGGTTTGTGTCATATTGGGAAAATATACCGTTATTTCAAAGTCAAACGTCGTTACCCTTAGAAATAAAGCAATCTGTTCGTTATGAACGTCACATGCAGTCAAAAACGGGGTTAGCTGACTCGCTTTTACATATGGGAACAGGTTTTCAACCATCTTGGTGGGATGCTCTAGCGCGACTTACTAAACCTGTATTGTTACTTGCGGGTGAGTTAGATAAAAAATATTGTGAACTGATGAAGGAAATGGACAATCGCTTTCCGCAATCGTTGCTAACCATTGTATCTGAAGCTGGACATGCAATTCATGTGGAGAAACCAGAGATTTTTGGTAAAATAGTATCTGAGTATATCACGGATATTTATCTGGCTGATATATGCAATTAATTTACTAATTGATTACATACTACTTTAAGGAGGAATTATCATGCCTATTCAATGGGAAAAAGTAAGAGAATATGAAGAAATAATCTATGAAAAATATAATGGCATCGCCAAAGTAACAATCAACCGTCCTGAAAAGCGTAATGCATTTACACCATTAACTGTTAATGAAATGATTGATGCGTTTGCTGATGCACGTGATGATTCAGATATTGGGGTCATTGTTTTAGCAGGTGAAGGAGAAAAAGCCTTCTGTTCAGGGGGAGACCAATCTGTACGCGGGCATGGAGGATACGTAGGCGACGATCAAGTACCTAGACTCAATGTATTAGACCTGCAACGTCTTATTCGTACGATTCCTAAGCCAGTAATTGCAATGGTGTCTGGTTACGCTATTGGTGGAGGACATGTTCTTCACGTTGTTTGTGATTTAACAATCGCAGCAGATAATGCAATCTTCGGACAAACTGGACCGAAGGTTGGTAGCTTTGATGCTGGTTATGGAGCAGGTTACCTAGCAAGGATGGTAGGACATAAACGTGCTCGTGAAATTTGGTATTTATGTCGTCAATATAATGCAGAAGAAGCATATGAAATGGGTATGGTTAATACAGTTGTACCACTTGATAAATTAGAAGAGGAAACGATCCAATGGTGTGAGGAAATTTTAGAAAAATCTCCAACAGCTTTACGCTTCTTAAAAGCATCATTTAATGCAGATACTGATGGACTGGCAGGATTGCAGCAAATGGGCGGCGATGCTACTTTGCTTTACTACACAACAGATGAAGCGAAAGAGGGAAGAGATGCATTTAAAGAAAAAAGAAAGCCAGACTTTAAAAAATTCCCACGGTTCCCTTAAGCAATGCAGTCAAAAATAGTGATCTCTTACCTTTGCTTTTTTAGCAAAGGTTTTTTTCTTACATAGCTCTCTATTATAGATTAGACGGCAAACGATTGTAGAACGAAGGAGGTAGGAACATGCAAGATACGATACCACATTGGTTATCTAAACAGGCCGATATATCGCCCAATTGTGCAGCTATCCAATACGCAAATGGATATCAAATAACATTTCAAGAATTGAAGGAACAAAGCCAAATGTACGCGAAGAAATTAGCTACATGGGGAGTGAAGGAAGGCTCACATGTGGCTGTTTTATCGACGAATAAACAAGCGATGATTACTGCAATTCATGCAATTAGCTACTTAAAGGCAGTAGTCGTTTTACTAAATACTCGATTAACGAATGAGGAATTAACATATCAAATTAAAGATGCAGATGCTTCATTTTTAATCTATGCAGATGAATTAAAAGTGAAAGCTGTGCAAATACCCTGTTTAAATAAGGCTGTGTTTGAGGAAATAGATAATTATCACGAGCATGCAGATATTGTCCTTACCACGGAAATACAATTAAATACTCCGTTTTCCATTATGTATACATCTGGCACAACTGGCTCTCCTAAGGGCGTCATTCATACGTACGGAAACCATTGGTGGAGTGCAATAGGGAGTGCACTTAATTTAGGGATTCATTCTGACGATAAATGGTTAGCTGCTTTACCAATATTTCATGTTAGTGGCTTATCCATCCTTATTCGCAGTGTAGTTTATGGTATGTCTGTCTATTTATTAGAGAAGTTTGATAAAACTAGTGTCCAGAAAGCAATTATGCACGAAGGCGTTACCATCGTATCTGTAGTTACTGTAATGCTTCAACAATTATTGGAAGAGCTTGGAACCGATCGTTATCCAACTTCCCTTCGTTGTGTATTATTAGGAGGTGGACCTGCTCCTCGTCCATTATTAGAGCAAGCGAAGGAAATGAATGTGCCAGTTTTCCAATCATTTGGCATGACGGAGACAGCATCACAAATTGTGACACTTAGTGCAGGAGATGCGCTGCAAAAAGTAGGTTCAGCTGGTAAGCCTCTATTTCCAGCGCAATTAATGATAAAAGATCCAGATCATTCTGGTGTTGGAGAAATATGTGTAAAAGGACCAATGGTGACATCGGGGTATTATAAAAAGCGCGAAGCAACTAATAAGGCAATTCAAGGTGGGTGGCTGGCAACAGGTGATTTAGGCTATTTAGATGACGAAGGTTTTCTATATGTTGTGGAACGCAGGCATGATTTAATTATTTCTGGAGGAGAAAACATATATCCATCGGAAATTGAAAGTGCTCTTGCCGGTCATCCAGCAATTAAGGAAGTAGGCGTTACGGGGATCTCTGATACCAAATGGGGTGAAGTACCTATCGCATTTATTGTAACGAAATATCGACTTACTCTACAAGAAATTATGAGCTATTTAGATGAGCATGTAGCAAGTTATAAACAGCCAAAAGAAGTTTATGAAGTAGATGCTTTACCACGTAATGCATCCAATAAACTTGTAAGAAGTCATTTGAAACAGATTAGAGGTAAAGAAGGGTGTAAGCAGCTTAGGTAATTGTCCTCTCATTGATACGAGTGTGTATTTTGCAGTAGGTGATTTTGGATTTATTCCATGGATAGCTTGCTAATTAGGAATATGCTAGTGAGATTGATTGATGAAAGCAATATTGTAAAGAACAAAATTTTAAAATTAATTGAAAATGATTATCAAAGTCATTGACGAATCACGAAAAAGCAAATACACTAAGGATAGCGCTTTGTATTGATCCTCTAAAAATACATATAACACGCACGATATTTTTGGAGGGAAAAGGGAGAGATTCCAATGCAAACCTTAACAGCAAATGATTTAACGCTAGGTTACGGGGATAATATAATTATTGACGATTTAAGTCTAGAGATACCTAAAGGTGAAATTACTGTATTCATTGGCGGAAATGGCTGTGGAAAGTCAACTTTACTTCGTTCGTTGGCACGATTATTGAAGCCTAAACAAGGGAATGTAGTATTAGATGGTGCAGCTATTGCAAAAATGGGGACAAAGGACGTTGCCAAGAAATTAGCGATACTTCCACAAAGTCCCATTAGTCCAGAAGGGTTAACCGTACATGAATTAGTGAAACAAGGTAGACATCCGTATCGTGGCTTATTAAAGCAATGGTCTGACGAAGATGAAAAAGCGGTTAATCACGCTTTAGATTCTACTAACATGTTTGATTTAAAAGATCGCCCCGTTGATTCATTGTCTGGTGGACAGCGTCAGCGTGCATGGATTGCCATGACTTTAGCGCAGGATACAGATATAATTTTATTAGATGAGCCAACAACTTACTTAGACATGACTCATCAGATAGAAGTACTTGATCTGTTATTTGAATTAAATGAGAAGGAAGGACGTACAGTTGTTATGGTCCTTCATGATTTGAATTTAGCATGTAGATATGCACATCATATTGTTGCTATTAAAGATAAACAGATCTTTGCGCAAGGGAAACCTGAGGAGATTATTACATGTAATCTGGTTCATCAAGTTTTTGAAATGATGTGTGATGTTACGTTCGATCCACGATTTGGGACACCAATGTGCATCCCTCATGGAAAAGGACGTTGTATATTTGCTAATGCTACAAATGCGATTAATTAATGCACATAATTTTTCATTACCCGCTTATCAGAGCGGGCTTTTTTATTTTTCATACATGCTTCTACCTGCTTTTAGGAACATTAACTAAAAGGAGGTGTAGTTGAATGGGAAAAAAGAAATATTATATTAATATGGGATCAGGCGAGATTTCCAAGATAAAATATGATAATAATGATAATTTTGTTATACATGCTACTGATGATGAAATTGTATTATTGAGAGAAAAATTTAATGAGATGAATGCTGCAGGAGTAACTACTTTTTTTCGCGCTCACGTACCAGTTACACCCTATCATAATGATCAGTCTAATGATGATTATGACGATGAAATGACCGAAGCGTATCGTATGATATACGAATTAGGAGATGAAAGTGCGAAAGAACATATAAAGCACATGGGAATATTAGGAGATAGACCTCTTTAAAAGTAAGGGATAAATGCATTACGTGCATGTTATCCCTTTTTATCTCTTAGTTGATTTATTTCATGAAAATGTTTATTATTACCAATTACAAGGAATAGTATTGTATCTGTGAGCTTTTATATTCGTAAAGGAGGCAATTAACATTGAAAAGGAAGCTTTTCATGAATATAGTTTCTCTTTTGGGAGTTACTTTCTTAGCCGTTTTTCTAATTAGTACGGAAAAAGAGCCAATTCTTGCTGCTGCAAAAGTAGAGAAGCAATCGGTCACAGGAGTAGATAAAGGTATAGCTAATAACACTTCTAATGAACAAGTTACGAATAATTTAAGTCATGATACAATTATAAAGCGAACCAATCAACTTTTGGATTTCCTGCAACAGGATACGGATGAAAATTATCAAGTAATAACATTTAATACCAAACAAGAGCTTTTAGAAGAATTCTCTAAAATTGCCACAAAAAACGTTGTAGAACCTTATATTGATTATTATTATCAAGAACGGTCAAATGGGTTGTATATTATTCCAACAGAAATCCCACCATGGATAGATGAGAACAATTCATATCGTACCATCCCAGTACATGATGACAAGGTTAAGCTTATCCAGCATAATAAAAGTGCATTACATGGTAAGTATACGATCGAAATAGAGTTCACTTATGAAGATATTTGGAGAATATCTAATATCAAACATAGCTAAATAAATACGGTATTGGTAAAGGCGTTGAAATAATGTATACATTCAGAGACTATTACAATAATGAAATTAAGTTATCATTCGATTATCTTCCTTTTTCCAAAAACCCTAAACATGTATGGATTGTCTGTAAATATCGGGGTCAATGGTTATTAACCAAACACAAAGATAGAGGGTTAGAATTTCCAGGAGGTAAGGTGGAAGAAGGGGAAACACCGGAGGAAGCCGCAATAAGAGAAGTAAAAGAAGAGACTGGTGGGTTAGTGAAAAATATGAACTACATGGGACAGTATTTTGTATCTGGTAAAAAGGAAGATGTAGTAAAGAATGTGTATTATGCTTCGATCCAAGCACTAGAAAAACAGGACACATACTATGAAACAGATGGGCCGATACTCTTAGAAACTATTCCATTAAATGTGAAATATCAAAATTGCTATAGCTTTATTATGAAAGATGACGTTCTTGAGCATTGTATTCAATATATACACCAGCATTATTAAAAATCGCCCTTTATTTGGGCGATTTTATATATTTATTAGGAAGATGAATGCTTGATCAGCCACGCTTCCATTCGTTCTACAAATTTGTACATGATGGCAGCGAAGATAGCAATTAATACTAAGCTTGCCATGACTAATGAAAAATCAAACACTTGGAAACCATAAATAATTAGATATCCAAGGCCCTGTTTAGATACGAGAAATTCACCGACTATAACCCCAACCCAGGATAATCCTACATTTACTTTGAGGGTGGAAATCATAGCAGGTAAAGTGGCTGGAAAAATGGCATGTTTAAATATTTGCCATTTACTAGCACCGAAACTAATTAATACTTTCTCAAAATTGGGATCCACTTCATTAAAAGCTGAATAAACAACAAGTGTAGTGATGATAACGGATATAATTGCTCCCATTGCTATAATTGAAACATACCCAGGTCCTAGTGCCACAATAATGATAGGCCCTAACGCTACCTTTGGCATAGCATTCAAAATTACCAGGTAAGGATCCATTATTCTAGAGAAACGCTTCGATGTCCATAAAGATATAGCTAGTAGTATGCCGAATAGTGTACCAATTAGAAATCCAGCAATGGTCTCCAGTAGTGTGACTTCAAGGTGGGTAAATAACGAGCCGTTACTAAATTTTTCAATGATTACTTGACAAATTGTAGTAGGCGAGCTAAATAATAATGGGTCGATCCAATAAAGCCTGCTAGCTATTTCCCACAGTAGCACAAACGTTATAAGTATACTTACTTGCCAAGTATATACGATTTTAGTTTCTTTTTTAACTTTACTTAAATAGGCCTTAAACAGTTGTTCATCCGTATTAGTCGCCTTCATTATTTATACTCACCACCTTTTTTGTTTGTACATTTTCTCTTTGATCAAGCTCCTCCCAAACCTTATCAAAGAGGATTTGATATTTAGGGTGTCGCCTCACAAGTAAAGGTGGTTCATTTCTTAATTCAATTGGCACTTCAAAAACCTTTGAAATGGTTCCAGGATTCGCATCCATTACGAATATGCGATCACTCATAGCAATTGCTTCGCCAATATCATGTGTTACGAGAATAGTTGTTTTATGGTAAGCTTTTAATAATTTTGATACTAGCTCTTCTAATTTAAGCTTTGTTTGATAATCTAAAGCAGAGAACGGTTCATCAAGAAGTAGAATTTTTGGATCATTAATTAGAGTGCGTACAAGGGCAGCACGTTGCCGCATCCCCCCAGATAAAGAACTAGGATATGCATTCGCGACCTCTGCCAATCCTACTTCCTTCAATAGTTTGAGGGCTTTTTGTTCTGTGTTTTTTGAATGTGTATGAGTGATTTTTGGTCCTAGTAAAACGTTATCCACAATGGTTTTCCAAGGAAATAAATAATCTTGCTGAAGCATGTAGCCGATTTCAGATGCTGTCGTTTCAACTTCCTTTTTTTGTAAGCTAACCTTTCCTTCGGTTTGTTTAATAATACCTGCAATGATTGAAAGTATTGTTGATTTTCCACATCCACTAGGACCTAATAAGGCAATAAATTCTCCTTTCTGGATAGAAAAAGAAATATCATCTAATGCCTTTGTATAATTATTTTTCGAGAAATAATAATGTGAGACATGATCTAAGGTTAGAAATGACACCTTTACTCACTCCTTAGTTACGTATTACATCCTCTGCGATCTCTGTATTCACGAGCTCTTCGTATGGTACATCCTCAGGTAATTCACCAGCTTCATTCATTATTTTCTTCAAATTATTCCATTCTTTCTTATCTAGGACAGGATCGGTTGCAAAGGATGCTTGGCTTTTGTAGCGCTCAATGGATGCGGTAAGCATTTCTAGTTCTGTATCTTCAAAGTATGGTTGGATTACTTGAGCAATTTCTTCGGGGGTATGTGTTTCAACCCATTGCTGTGCTTTATAAATAGCTCTAGTGAATTTTTCTACGTCAGCTTTGTTTTTGTCAATAAAGCTTTGTTTAGTCATATATACTGTATAAGGTACGTGACCGGACTCTTCACCAAATGAAGCGACTATATGTCCTTTTCCTTCCTTTTCAAACGTACTGGCAGTTGGTTCAAATAATTGAACGTATTCCGCTTCACCAGATACAAATGCCCCCGGAATGTTAGCGAATTCTATATTTTGCTGTAAATCGAGATCTGTCTGTGGATTAATACCATGCTGCTTTAGCACAAATTCTCCAACCATTTGCGGCATTCCTCCTTTCCGCTGTCCAAGGAATGTTGTATCCTTTAGGTCTTCCCATGTGAAATTTGGTTTAGGTTCTTTTGCTACTAAAAAGGTGCCATCTGTTTGGGTTAATTGGGCAAAATTAATCGCATAATCTTTGGAGTTCTGAGCATAAACGTAGATGGAAGTCTCTGCACCTACTAAAGCCATATCAGCTCCTTCAGATAACAGGGCAGTCATCGTTTTATCCCCACCCCAAGTTGTTTGCAGCTCTACATCTAGGCCTACTTCTTCAAAAAAACCTTCCTCTAGAGCTACGTATTGTGGGGCGTAAAATAAAGAACGAGTTACTTCTGCTATTTTGATCGACGTGTTTTCCTTCGAATTACAAGCAGTAAGAGTTATAATTAACCCGCAAGAGATCAGGATAAAAACCATTATTTTTTTCATTCTATTCGACCCCTTCAAATATTTATATGTCAACACAGTTTATGAACAGCTTAGAAAATGTGTGAATGCCTAGAAAAAAATAAGTCAAATGAATAGATGATCGAATAGTACGAAAATATTTATGGAACAGAAACGCAAGCTCCCGAATAGAAACGTAGCACTTGGAGCAAGTCAATGGAGATAAAGGAAGCACGGTAGCTTGCAAGCCAATGATGACTTAGATTAGGACGATTCGTGAAGTCGCCTCGTTTCTGGGCACTAGAGCTGGACGCAGCTCAATACGCTTTATAATTTACTAGACTAAAAAAAGCCGATCTCTTTATAAGAGATCGGCAACCAGCTGTTATAGCTGAACAGTAAATTATACAACTTTTTTCACTCATTTATAATAAATCCTTTTGGGATGAGGAAACGATAAATTATCCTTTATAAATTGGCCCAGCCTGCATAATATCAGCGCTTGCTTCCGTGAATTTTTGGAAATTCTGATGAAACTTCATGGCAAGTGATTTTGCTTCCGTTTGATAAGCGTTTTTGTCTTCCCATGTGTTTTCGGGAACTAAGACGTCATCGGGAACACCTGGAACTTGGATAGGGATTTCCAATCCAAAAATATTATCTCTTATTGTCTCTACACTATTGAGTTCACCTTCTAATGCAGCATGAATCATTGCACGTGTATAAGACAGCTTCATGCGTTTACCAATGCCGTAAGATCCCCCAGTCCATCCTGTGTTTACAAGAAACACGTTTGATTGATAAAAATCAATTTTTTCACCAAGCATTTTCGCATACTTTGCCGGAGCTAAAGGTAAAAATGGTGATCCAAAACATGCAGAGAACGTAGCCTGTGGTTCTGTCACTCCTCGCTCCGTACCTGCAAGCTTGCTTGTGTAGCCACTTAAGAAATGATACATTGCTTGCTCTTTTGATAATTTACTTATTGGCGGCAATGTTCCCGAAGCATCTGCTGTAAGGAAGATAATTGTATTTGGATGCCCAGCAATACTTGGCACTGCGATATTATCAATGTTTTCAATTGGATAGGCTGCTCTTGTGTTTTCTGTTAAAGTTGTGTCATCATAATCAGGTAGCCTTGTTTGTTTATTAAGAATAACGTTTTCAAGGACAGAACCAAATCGTATTGCATTATAAATTTGCGGCTCTTTTTCTTGAGATAAATGAATACACTTTGCGTAACATCCGCCTTCAATATTAAATACTCCATTTGGACCCCAACCATGCTCATCATCACCAATTAATCTTCTGTAAGGATCAGCAGATAAGGTGGTTTTCCCCGTGCCGGATAAACCAAAGAATAAAGCCACGTCTCCCTCTTTGCCAACATTAGCAGAACAGTGCATAGATAATACATCTTGTTGAGGTAGTAAGAAATTCATCACTGAAAAGATAGACTTTTTAATTTCACCTGCATATTCGGTACCACCTATTAGAATGATTCGTTTTTTAAAAGAAACAAGAATAAACGCTTCTGAGTTCGTACCATCTACTTCAGGATCTGCTTTAAAAGTAGGGGCTGATATTACTGTGAATTCAGCTTGATGTGATAGTAACTCATCAGCAGTTGGAGTTATAAATAACTGCCGTGCAAATAGATTGTGCCAGGCATATTCGTTAATAACTTGTATTGGTAAGCGATACGCGTGGTCTGCACCAGCAAATCCGTTAAATTGGAATAGCTCTTCTTTATTTTTTAAATAGGAAATAACCTTTTCATACAATCGATCAAATACAGATTCATCAATGGATTGATTTACTGTTCCCCAATCCACCTGCTGTTCACTTACTTCATCTGTAACAATAAATTTATCTTTTGGGGAGCGACCGGTATAAGATCCTGTTGTTGCTTGAACTGCACCTGTTGCGGTTAACATGCCTTCTTCTCTTGCTAAAATTCTTTCAACAAGCTGAGGTACGGATAAATTTGTTTGTAGCTGTTTATGCGTGTATAATTCTTTTACGAAAGACTTTTCTACCGTTTTCATGTTAAATACCTGCCTTTATGTGAAATTGTATTCACGTTCTTTTGTTGAACGACCAAATAATCCTGAATATGTTTATTAGTATAACACATTTAAGTTAATAGTCCATACTAAATATAAAATAATTTTTATAAGATGTTGAATGTTTACAGCAAAAAATGTCGTTCAGAATCTTTCTTTCCTTTAGTATGAGTAAAAAACTTCTGAGAATACAGTTAAACTAGTTGACACATTAAGCTTCTTCCGATAAGCTAAGTTTCGAACGGATACTCTCTTATTCAGAGTTGGTGGAGGGACAGACCCAATGAAGCCCAGCAACCATCACTTTAGTGAAAAGGTGCTAACCTGATGCAAGGAGATTTTTTTCCTTGAACAATAAGAGCGAAAGGCCAGCAATCCTTTCCTCATGACAAGCGGGAAAGGCTTTTTTTATTAGTTATAAAAATTCTACACGTAGATGACTAACTTTAACCCGATTATAAACATATTAGTCAATTTCTAAGCTAAATTGTCATTCGCCTGCGTGTACGTGTGAACCAGGAGTGACAATAGAATATACGGTAGTAGGTAATCTTTCTGGTGCCTTTCTTATTTCAGTTTAACCTTAGTACTTATTACTGAATGAGCATATTTGATAAATAGAGTTCCGTAATCGATATTTGAAGGAGGATTTAGCAACATGGCTGCTAATCGTCGTTTGTTTACTTCTGAATCAGTAACAGAAGGACATCCAGATAAGATATCTGATCAAATTTCAGATGCTATTTTGGATGAGATATTAAAAACAGATCCAAATGCCCGAGTGGCATGTGAAACAACTGTTACAACTGGACTTGTTCTTGTAGCGGGTGAAATATCCACTACTACTTATGTAGATATACCTGCTATTGTTCGTAAAACTATAAAAGAAATCGGATATACTCGCGCAAAATTTGGGTTCGACGCGGAGACATGCGCAGTATTAACTGCCATTGATGAACAATCACCTGATATTGCTGGTGGAGTTGACACAGCATTGGAAGCAAGACAAGGAAAAATGAGCGATCAAGAGATTGCTGCAATAGGTGCTGGTGATCAGGGTTTAATGTTTGGTTTTGCTTGTGATGAAACAGACGAATTGATGCCACTTCCAATCTCATTGGCACATAAGTTGGCAAAGCGTCTCGCTGACGTTCGGAAGGATAAGACATTAGAATACTTACGACCGGACGGTAAAACACAGGTAACCGTTGAGTATGATGAAAATGATCAACCTGTTAAAATTGATACCATCGTAATTTCTACACAGCATCATCAGGATATAGCTACAGAGCAAATAGAAAAAGATTTGATAGAGCATGTTATACGCCCTATAGTACCAAATGAGTTATTAGATGAGACGACTAAATATTTTATTAATCCAACTGGCCGTTTCGTTATTGGTGGACCTCAGGGGGATGCAGGTTTAACAGGTCGAAAGATTATTGTTGATACGTATGGAGGCTATGCTAGACACGGTGGCGGAGCGTTTAGTGGAAAAGACTCTACTAAAGTTGATCGGTCAGCTGCATACGCTGCCCGTTATGTCGCAAAGAACATAGTGGCTGCCAGGCTTGCCAAAAGCTGTGAAGTACAGCTAGCCTATGCCATTGGTGTAGCAGAACCTGTTTCTATTTCGATAAACACTTTTGGAACAGGTGTTGTAAATGAAGAGCAACTAGTAAAAGCTGTTCGAGAATTATTTGATTTACGACCAGCAGGTATTATTCGTATGTTAGACTTGCAAAAACCTATTTATAAAAATACTGCTGCTTACGGGCATTTTGGAAGAACAGACATTTTATTTCCATGGGAGAAGACAGACAAAGTTGAGCAATTGAAAGCACTTATTAAGTAGTAAAGTCTTGATCATCCTTTAGCTTCACAATGGTTATGATACGAAAAAAGGTAACCTAGCTGATTTAATCTTCTAGGCTGCCTTTTTTCATAGTCTAAATTACAATATTTTCCATAAGGATAAAGAAGGCGTGTTGAGCTGCGTCCAGCTCCAGCGCACAGAATCTAGGTGACTTCACGAATCGCCCTAATCTAAGTCATCATTGGCTTGCAAGCACACCGTGATTCCTTTATCTCCGTTGACTAGCTCCAATCGCTTTTGTTCTTGAAGTTACTTACCGGAATTTGTATATTTTTTGTAGTAGATTGCTTTATCTACATATGATTTTCGTACACGTTCCATCTCCGCGTAATCTTCTAGAGTTAAGTCTCGGATTACTTTTGCTGGTCTACCAAGAGCTAACGTATGTGGCGGAATCGTTTTTCTAGGTGGCACAAGGCTTCCGGCTCCGATAAATGCATTTTCACCTATTTCCGCACCATCAAGAATAATGGAACCCATACCAATTAAAGCTTTGTTTCTAATCATGGCGGAGTGCAGGGTCACTTGATGTCCGACTGTCACATCATCCTCGATAATTAAGGGAAGATTAGGGCTTTGATGAAGCATGGACAGATCTTGAATACTAATTCTTTTACCAATTTTCACAGGTGCAACATCTCCACGAACTACAGTTTTAAACCATATACTAGAATATTCATCAATTGTAACGTCACCGATGATGGTTGCATCCTCTGCAATAAATGCAGTTTCATGAATTTGTGGTTGTTTTTCTTTATATGAATGTATCATTTGAATCCTCCTGGATAATATGGTGATATAAACAGTATAACAAAATTATAGCGGGGACAATGTAGATTGGAGGCAGCAAGTTGAGCAATCATGTACCAAATAACCCAATAATTTTAATGGCAACCGTTTATCTGAAAATTTTTCCAGCTGTAAGTAAAGAGTTAGTTTATTGGCAAAAACGTGCTGCGGAAATTCCCGATCAAGAATTGAGAACTCAGGCTTTATCAAGTATTTCTTCCAAACGTTTTCATTGTCAAGGAGGAGCAGTTTATAGCATATTAGCACATCAAAACTGGCAGAAAGCTGTACGATTTATTGTTGCATATCAAACGATAAGTGACTATTTAGATAATCTTTGTGATCGTAGTAATTCTATGGATCCAGAAAATTTCCGATTGTTACATCATGCTATGATAGATGCACTATCTTGTAATGATAGTAAAACGGATTATTATAAGTATTTTGAAAGTAAAGATGACAAAGGGTATTTGAAAGAGTTAGTTAGAACTTGTAATGAAGCACTAGCATCACTAAATCACATTGATCTTTTCCAAGAGCATGCGCTTAAATTGGCAAAATTGTATATGGATTTACAGGTACACAAGCATGTGATCATGGAAGAACGTATACCACGATTAACAAAGTGGTCAGAGAATATGAATGCATATCCGTTAAGCTGGTATGAATTTTCAGCAGCAGCAGGATCTACGCTTGGAATATATTGTTTGGCCTGCTATGGGTTTGCTGGGAGACTTAGTTCAGACAGAGCAAGCCGATTAGTATCTGGATATTTTCCATATATTCAGTGCTTGCATATTTTACTTGATTATTATATCGACCAAGTGGAGGATAAAGAAGAGGAAGATTTGAACTTCTGTAATTATTACCCAGATCAAATCACGATGCAGGAACGATTTCGGCACTTTTTATTAGAAGCTCACGTTAATTCAACGATGCTACCAGATGCTCCATTTCATCAAATGGTACTGCAGGGTCTAGTTGGGTTGTATTTAGGAGATGAAAAGGTCAAGTTAATTGACGGCTCTCGTCAAATGAAGCGACAATTATTAAAAGCGAGTGGAGTAGCTTCGAAATTTTTTCACTGGAACACGAGAAGTTATTATTACTTAAAAAGATTAGTTACTAGTAGTCGACAGGATTGAGTAGCGGGAGATATTTTAAGGATGATATTCATAAAAAGGGAAAATGAAAATACGTATAGTAGCATAAAAGTGGAGGAGGTCCTCCACTTTACTGGTAGTCTAGGAAATTACAAAATTTGCCCATGTGGATAAATAGGCGCGTGTTGGGCCACGCTCAGAAACTAGGCGTACCTTGCATGGAGATAGACCATTATTATCTTTTTTGAATAGCGATTATAAAAGGCGGATTATTTTTTTGGTTAATAAAGCCATATTGTAAAACATGATACCATCGTTGATTTAACCTCATGACATGTTTTATTACAGCTTCCTTTTCTTCTTTTCCTCCTTCATGTCCATGATAGATCACAATTACGATCAATCCACCACGCTTTAAATACTTTAATATCGTATCGATTGCAGTAATTGTTGAAGTTCCTTTGGTTATAACTGATTTATTACCTTTTGGTAAATAACCTAAATTAAACACAGCCCCACCTAATAGAATTTCTTCGGAGGGTAAGTGTTTTTTTAGATTTGCGTGACTGTCAAGGATCAGGTCGACATTCTCACGGTTATTTTCTACTAGTTTTTGCTTCGTAGAACGAATCGCCTCCTGTTGAATGTCAAAAGCAATGACTCGTCCATTTTCACCGACAACTTTACTTAAAAATAAAGTGTCATTACCATTACCACAAGTCGCGTCAATTACCGTCTCATTTTTTTCTATAGAATTTTCCAATAAATAATGGGCATAATGTAATATTCCGTGTAACATGGTATACTCCTTTAATATGATGGTTAGACTTATTTTACCAGATTATACGTAGTATTGTCTTGACAAAGTGTATGCAATTCATTACAATTCTTATACATCATATACGATAATGACTATGCAAAGGATTAGTAATAAATCCCTACAGGAAAAGAGAGGCAGTGGTTGGTGTAAACTGTCCCTGGAAATTTATGAACTCACCTTTAATGTTGCAGAAGTGATAAAGTAGTTTCTGCCGTGGATCCACGTTACGGATCTCAAGTGAATGCAGGAATTTGCATTAATCTGGGTGGTACCGCGGGAAAAGCTTCTCGTCCCTTATAGGGATGAGTGGCTTTTTTTCGTTTACAAAAACATATGTAGAAGTAAAGGAGGAAATGTAATGAGTTTTCATCATCAACAAATTGAAAAAAAGTGGCAAACGTATTGGTTGAAAAACAAAACATTCAAAACGGATACATTTTCTGAAAAAGAAAAAGTTTATGCGTTAGACATGTTTCCATACCCATCTGGTGCTGGATTACATGTAGGGCATCCAGAGGGCTATACAGCAACAGATATTATTTCAAGAATGAAACGGATGCAGGGTTACGAAGTACTTCATCCAATGGGATGGGATGCTTTCGGTTTACCGGCTGAGCAATATGCGATTGATACTGGAAATAGTCCAGCGGATTTTACAGAACAAAATATTGCTGTTTTTAAGAGACAAATTCAAGCACTTGGATTTTCCTATGATTGGGATCGTGAAATTAGTACAATGGATCCGAATTACTATAAATGGACACAATGGATTTTTACGAAGCTTTATGAAAAAGGTCTAGCTTATATGGATGAGGTTGCTGTGAACTGGTGTCCTGCTTTAGGAACGGTTCTAGCGAATGAAGAAGTAATAGATGGGAAAAGTGAGCGAGGCGGTCATCCTGTTGTTCGGAAACCTATGAAGCAATGGATGTTGAAAATAACTGCTTATGCTGATCGCTTACTCGAAGATTTAGATGAATTGGATTGGCCAGAAAGCTTGAAGGATATGCAGCGTAACTGGATTGGGCGATCAGAAGGTGCTGAAGTACAGTTTACAGTTGATCATTCAAATGAAACGTTTACGGTATTTACGACTAGACCCGATACACTTTTCGGTGCAACTTATGCTGTATTAGCTCCTGAACATCCAATGGTTGAAAAGATCGTGACAGATGAACAGAAAGCTGCTGTTGATACTTATATTAAAGATATCCAAACGAAATCCGATTTGGAGAGAACGGATTTAGCTAAGGATAAAACAGGTGTATTTACTGGGGCCTATGCCATTAATCCAGTTAATCAAGAAAAAATGCCAATATGGATCGCTGATTATGTATTAATGAGCTACGGTTCAGGAGCTATTATGGCAGTCCCCGCACATGATGACCGAGACTATGAATTTGCAGTTAAATTCGAATTGCCAATTGTAGAAGTGGTAGCCGGGGGAGAGATTACGAAAGAAGCCTATATGGGTGACGGTGAACACGTAAATTCTGATTTCTTAAATGGATTGGATAAAGAGAAAGCCATAGCAAAAATGATTGACTGGTTAGAGGAAACTGGTAAAGGTACGAAGAAAGTTACGTATCGTTTACGAGATTGGCTGTTTGCACGACAACGCTATTGGGGTGAACCTATTCCTATTATCCATTGGGAAGATGGATCAATGACCACTGTACCAGAAGAGGAATTACCGCTTGAGCTCCCTGCAATGGATAATATTAAGCCTTCTGGAAATGGTGAATCACCATTAGCAAATAGCGATTGGGTAAATGTTATCGATCCAGAAACGGGTATGAAAGGTAGAAGAGAAACAAACACAATGCCTCAGTGGGCAGGAAGCTGCTGGTATTTCTTACGGTATATTGATCCGAATAACCCTAATGAAATTGCGGATCCAAAAGCTCTTGAAGAATGGTTACCGATTGATATTTATATTGGTGGAGCAGAACATGCTGTCCTTCACTTGTTATATGCACGATTTTGGCATAAATTCCTTTATGATATCGGCGTGGTTCCTACAAAAGAACCGTTTATGAAATTATTTAATCAAGGGATGATACTTGGCGAAGGAAATGAAAAGATGAGTAAGTCGAAAGGAAACGTGGTTAATCCTGATGATATTATCGAATCGCATGGTGCGGACACACTTCGACTGTATGAAATGTTCATGGGACCGCTTGATGCATCCGTTGCTTGGTCAGAAAATGGCTTAGATGGCGCTAGACGTTTCCTTGATCGAGTATGGCGGTTAATTGTAGGTGAAAATGGAGAATTATCAGAGAAAGTAGTAGATGAAGGGAATACAGCCTTAGATAAGGTGTACCATGAAACAGTGAAAAAAGTAACAGATGATTTTAATCATCTCCATTTTAATACGGGTATTTCACAAATGATGGTGTTCATCAATGAAGGTTATAAAGCGGATAAACTTCCTAAAGCTTATATGGAAGGGTTCGTAAAGATGTTATCTCCAGTTGCACCACATGTGTCAGAAGAACTATGGAGTGTTTTGGGCCATACAGAAACGATCAGCTACGAACCATGGCCAACATACGATGAGCGTAAATTGGTTGAAGCTGAAGTTGAAATCGTTGTACAGATAATGGGTAAGGTACGAGCGAAAATTAGTGTTTCTAAAGACATATCTAAAGAAGAGCTGGAAAAAACAGCTTTAGAAAACGAAAAGATTCAAGCACTAATTGAAGGGAAAACAATTCGTAAAGTCATCGTAGTACCCGGTAAGCTAGTCAATATCGTAGCAAATTAATTGAAAGAAGACTCGCACATACGTATCATTAAAGACGAGCAAAATTATAATGAAGTGATAAAAGCTTTATACAGGCGAGATTTACTATGGTCATTTCTCTCCTTGGATTTTACGTATAGTAGAATTAACAAAAGCCGAACGGGTTTGAAGGTGATTACCCCAGAAGTTAGAGTGAAAAATCTAACTTCTGAGGTAGGTACCAATTCGTTCGGCTTTGCTTTATGCTATAATAGGTTCTTTATTTTAAGAGGGGATCCATTTAGTTTGTAAGATAATCCATTTGCCATTTTCAAAATACCAAATTGTTTCAACTGTTCCTAGCCTGTCCGCATGATAAGCCCCGCTTATTTGTTGATAACTTTTTAAACCATATCCTTTACTTTCACTAATTAATAATGGTTCGAAGAAGGCAATGGGATCAATCATTACAGATTTATTTGTTTCAAGTAATTTTCCTTCTTTATTGTATATCCCAAGTCTTATATAATCATCAGCACGATTTTTGACATCTATTTGAATCGGTTTTTCACTTGGAGTTAATTGAATGGTAACGTTGAAATTATCTTCAAATTCACCACTAAGGTATGTTTGCTCAGGCAATGGTATATTACTTATTTCATCATTTGTGATGGTATCTAATTGATAATTATATAAACCACCACTTCCGCCCGTTGCGCTCTGATAAAAAATATCTTTAATAGTGTCATGGTTTAAGTCAATTAACTGTAGTGAAGGATCATAACCTCCATTGTAATTTATTTTCCACTTTTGATTATTGCTAGTAATAGAAGCCCAAACCTTTCGATAAAATGTCGTATCTGGTGAAAACAAAATACCTTTTAGCTCAATTTTTTCATGTTGACCATCACCAGTTACATCAGCTTCGTACGTATGAATTAATGTTGCCTTTGTTTCTGTTGCTTTCAAGTTATCAACAGATAATCCTATTGATACAAGAAAAATAAATATAATAGTAATCAAATACTTCATATACCATCTCTCCAATATTTTTTATTAATGCTAGTGTGTGTAAGGAAGTTGCAAGTTATCCTCAGAAAACGTATCATAAACATGAATGAACGATAAAGGGTGATAAGATGGAAAAAATAAATGAAATCTCTCCAGAAGAATTAGAAAGTCAATTAAAAGAAGGAATAGACATTGAGGTTGTTGATGTAAGAGAAGATGAAGAAGTAGCTCAAGGTATGATTAAAAATGCTAAACATATACCGTTACAAGAAATTCCAGATGCGATAAATTCATTGGACAAATCAAAACACCATGTATTGGTCTGTCGCTCAGGTCGAAGAAGTATGAGAGCAGCAGAGTTTTTAAGTGAAAATGGTTATAATGTGTCTAATATGACTGGTGGCATGCTTGAATGGAAAGGTGCTGTTACGAAGTAGAAGGGGAATTTTGATGAGAACAGAAAAAAGGGTTGACTTTTTTCTGTTCGAACTGTATTATAGTTATTGCTGTCGCAAAAAAAGTAATACATTTAAAAAACATGTAATTTTTTATTGACAGTTAAATGGGATTGATGCTATAATAACAATCCGCGATATAGAAAATGTCGAATTTGTTCATTCGATTGTTTTTTATTGTTGTGAAATCAAAGTCGTCTTTTAGTTGACATAATCTCTTTGATTTGGTATTATATTAAACGCTGTGTTTTTGACAGCAGCAAACCAATATTTGCTCTTTGAAAACTGAACAAAACAACCAGTATGTCAAGAGAAAAACATGCAACTGTTTTTTCTTAAAAATAACCAAAAGGAAACTTTTGGAGCAAGCTAAGACATCATAATTAACGGTGTTAATTATGAACAAACTTTTTTGGAGAGTTTGATCTTGGCTCAGGACGAACGCTGGCGGCGTGCCTAATACATGCAAGTCGAGCGCGGGAAGCAGGCAGATCCTCTTCGGAGGTGACGCCTGTGGAACGAGCGGCGGACGGGTGAGTAACACGTGGGCAACCTGCCTGTAAGATTGGGATAACCCCGGGAAACCGGGGCTAATACCGGATAATACTTTTTGTTGCATAACGAGAAGTTGAAAGGCGGCTTTTAGCTGTCACTTACAGATGGGCCCGCGGCGCATTAGCTA
>NZ_BAAACY010000079.1:0-17407 GCF_039521925.1 Virgibacillus salarius
ACCACACGAGCGATTAATGAGTAGATCATGGCACCGTAATTCAGTTCTCTTGGGGCACCAACTTTATTAGGTTTATTAAATAAATTCAAGATAGGATCCAAATTGATTGTTGAAAAAACAGCTTCAAAATGATGGGTAGGTTCCATCTCATATAATTCGTGTATGTCAAACAAGCTTTGTTGTCGTATAATAGACATAGGGGCATCTCACCTCTCTGTTTATGTTTGTGTGGTAACTAACATTATACAGGATTTGGGGAGGTGCTCTAATTTTTATGTCTTTAAAGTCTTGAGCCCCAAGGGCTCTATATTATGAAATTAACTCAGTTAATAAATAAAACAACGAAAAGTGTACATTATGTTTTATTAGTGGAAGTAGAAGAGGCAAATATGAAATCCCTGGATAAATTATATTATTTAGAACATGTCGCAAACAGTGGTTTATTAAAAATAAAAATCGATAAAATCTTCGGAGTATATAGCACATTCGATCATCTAAAAAATGATTATATACCAGATACGATGAAGAACGTTGTTTTTATTGCTAACTCTGAATTAGTTAATAATTTGGATACAAAACCTGTTTGTTATAAAACATTCAATAAAAATAAATTAAAGAGGATAAATATTGAAGATGTACTAGAGGAAGGGGATGATGTATATGGGCAAATTATATCTGATGATGAAAGATAAAGATATAAGCGACAAAATAATAGAAATTTTACATAAACTACGAAAAATTAGCGAATCAGAAGAAATTGATCATACAGTACAAGTAGTAGAATTATACAACCTTAAACAAATGATCGAAAAAATGTCCGATAAACATGCAATATTTCTGTCAGATTGCTGTTCCCCAGAATTTATTAAAACTGTAAAAGCTTCTTCAGATACACAATATTTCTTATTTCATCTTGATGAGAAGCCAGCTACTTTAAAGAGTAGTACTAATGTTTTTGTTTATGATAAATATGAGCCTATAATTAATTGGCTAGATAGATATGTTTTTAAGGAGTTAGATCAAATACCCGAACTATCTATTCAAGAAAATAAAATAGAAGAAAGTGAAGGGGTGATTAATAAAAAAGAAACTGATGAGAAGGCAGTTGAAGATGTATCTATTTATCAACAAAACAATGAAATAGTTTCCGATGAACGGGTTAATGATATTAAGAACAAGGCGTTTCGAAATGTTAGTTGGCAACCAAATTAAATCATCGGGATTTGGTCACCATTACCTAGAGCTGGTGTTACTACCTTCGTTATGAACTTCGCAATATACCTAGCAGAGTTGAGGATGAATACTTGTGTAATTGAATCTCCTTGTGAACATCCGGATCATAAAACAAACTTATCGCGATTTTGTGACTCATCTTTACTGAATAAATGGAACTCCTTTGCACAAGTTCGCTTCAATATATCACTAGATCCAGCTAGTGTGCATTTTAAATATAAGAATGTTCAATGGATGCCATTTGATTCATATGATAAACCATATTATGAAATGTACAATGGCATAGATATTATGAGGGATCAAATAAATGCAGCAACTTACTTTGATGCCATCACCATTGATATGAATAGCATAGACAACTACTATATTGATAATTTAACATTAAGTTATCTAGATGAATGGTGGATAGTTTATGATGGAGATCAGCATCGATTTATGGAATCGATTAATACTATTACTGAAACCTTTGACCTTAATATTAAGTTAATTGTTAATAAATATAATCGCTTTTCAGAAGTTGATGAAATTGCAAGCTTGTTAGGTATAAAATCAGAAATTATTAAAGTACCTAATATATTCAAATCTATTCAAAAAAATAAAACCAGTAATATACCTTTAATAAATAAGCCTGAGGGTAGATATTATCTTGACAAGCCATTTCATGAGATTTCGACAATGTTTCTAGGTAAGGATTATATAAACAAATTTTATCGAAACCCTTTTTATTCCATAAAGAAAATAAAGGATTTTTTAAATTGCTAACAGGTGGTAGACCACTGGTTATTTACCGTTAAGACCACATAATAAATAGAAGAAGTACAGGTTTTGCGTTATAATACTGTAAAAGATTGAGAATTTTTAATAAATGAGAACTGTAAGCCTTAGGATCTTTTTCATGGTGAAAGAATTATTTAAGTACCGTAAAGAAATCATGGAACGATTACAAAAGGCAGACATACATGTAGAGATAGGAGAAAAAAGCTCGACACTGGCATTATTCAGGTATTCTTGGTGAGAAAGAGTTATAATTTGGGCCGTAGATAGTTATTGCATTTAAAGACTATATCTTTTGCATGTTATCTTTTAGTTTTACCCGAACCTTAAATTTGCAAAGGAATGATGTTTTAGTGAGTGTGACTTCCGAAGAATTAATTCAGAGTTTAAAAGAATTACAGGATTATTTGATGGATGGTGGTACTAAGTATCGCCAACAAACTGTAAGAATGGCTATATCTGTTGCTATAAGTTCAAAAGAGCGTTATAGTCCTATAGACTTTTGTAACATTCAAATCTCTCGTAAAATAGTAAAAGAATATGCAAGAAAGATCGATCAGGAACGCTGGATAGATGTTTCAAAAATGCTCATGACTCATGCAAACGAAATTAAAAGGGAGAATTTGATGAGTCAAAAAGAGAAAGCGTTCCTAGAAAAAAGAAGGGAGGAAAGAATAAATCATCGTAAAAGTAAATTGAATAGATTGTAGGATCAATCTTCAGACCAAGAATGAATAAACAGTTATACAATTGTGTTAGCTATGCAGAAATAAATTATAGTGTTGAATTTAGCTAACGAGCAATATGTTATTCACATTGAAATGAAATTGTGTTATAATCCATTTAACAAATTAAATTATCTAATAAAGGGAGTCCCCCTAACAGTGAGTAGGTACAATTGTGCCTACCTCTTGTTAGGGGGGCTTTTTTTATTGGAAAGGAGTAATAGGATATGTATAAACTAGATCAAAATTATTACAAAGAAAAATTCCTTTCAAGTAACGAAGGTTTCGTTAGGTCGAATTCTGTTAAAGGTATAAGATTAAAACACTATGAATTAGTTGCTCTATCATTATTAGCAAAAGAGCAATTGCTTACATCTAAGCAGTTTCGTGATATTCTTGCATTGTTTAGTCCAGATACAAAAGGTAAAACACTGACAAATCGAGTAGCAAGGTTCAATAAAAAGGAAATTATTGGTTTTATTGAAGCTCATCCTTATGTTAAAAATGATTACCATAAATTCTATATCAAGAAATATGGTGTGGAGATTTTGGTTGAATATGGGCTTCTTGACCGTAGCTGGTTAGAAAAAAGTAAATACGGAAAGAAGAGAATAAAATTGTTAGATGGATACTTGGCCGCAAAAGAGCTAATAGTTTCCAGCTATATTGCAAGCTTAAAATTTAATAAAGAGATCGAAGTTTTTCGCCCAAGCTATTATAACAAATTAAATATGAGTAAGGTTATGCCAAATGGTATCATCGCAGTAAATGAAAATTTACAGTTATGTATTGAAGTAGATACTGGTTCTTTATCGTCATCCAGAATTAGAGATAAAATCCAAAGTTATATAGATTTAGCAAAAAAACAGCCTCAGAAACAATTTGTCATCTTATTCGCAACAATTGATCGAACTATTCCACTTCGAAATCAGTATAATGTAGTAGGGAAACGCCGTGTTAACATTTTAAGAAAGATTGCAGATAACCATGTTGAGTTGCACAGTACCCACAATTTAGATGTTCGGGTAAAACCAGTGGGTGATGCTAAGTCCTGGTTTTCCTCTTTAGTGGAACATGGCAAAATGCCTCTTCGTTAGTTGAAAACAATTCTTAAAGTAGACATTGAAGTTGTAAAAGAATTAAAAACCCTTTGGATATTGGTTCTCCAAAGGGTTTTTAAAAAGTTATTCAATAAACTGATAGTTTGTAGAAAAATTCTAAATTCAGTGTTGGATAATTATGTTAAAATAAAAATGAGTTTGTAAAATGTACTTAAATTAACAGATCAGTTATGTAGAATTACGAAATTTCTTATTTCTTTAAATATTGCGAAATCACTTACTATTAGTTGGCCTTTTAGTTTTTAGGAAAATAAAAAAGACATCAAATCTTTCAAGAGAGTATAATGATATGTATTAAAATAAGGAGTTAAAAATGGATATATTCGAATTATTTAAAATGTGGGTAAATCATCCAAAAGGAGGAAGTGGCAGAAGTAATTTAGACAATACAGATGAATGTTGGACAAAGTTATTACAAGGTATTCGTAATTGGGAGAACAGTGAAGATAAATATGAAAATGAAATTGCAAAATATCTACTGTATACAGGGGAAATAAGAAGAGTTCATTTAGGCCTTGATGAAGTGAATTATAATAATCATTATGTTTCATGGACATCAGCTGAAAAATTAGAAGATATATATTGGTTCAATTCATCGTGTGCTCATACAATAATTACAGCAGAAGCAACAAATGATAATCCAGGGATTAGTGTTAAAGGATTTATAGAAGTTGTGAAACTTGAAATTAAAGATTTTGAATTAAACTCACCGGTCATCAGAGCGGAACAAGAAGTGATTTTTCCATTACAAGAAAATTCAATATTAAGCATTGAAAAAATAAGAAAACAAAAAAGAGATGAAAAATGACATGAAATCCCAAGGAGCAGAAGAATTTTTTGACGCTGTAGTTTTGAAATAGGGTCACGATGCAAATGTGATAAGTATATCTAAGCTTGTAATCTATTGTTTAGCCAAACTTATATATACACTGATTAATGATAGCAATAGCATTCGGAGTTAAACAGGTATTCACTACACTTGATAGTTAGAAGTGTTTTTAATTTTTGCAGGGGGGATAAAGGTGTGTATATGAAAGAAAATAAAGAGTACTTCAATTGATTTAGTTAATATAAATTAGGGTAACTGTAATTCTAAACCACGACATATGACATATTAAGTTAGATATACTACGATAAATGACATTTTATATTAAATTTATAATCTCTTTATGTGAGAAGAATGTATGTTTTTATAGTGATTTTGTGACAAAACATATTATATTAAAATTCACAATCTAAAGGAGTGAAACTTTTGGCTGAAGGTATTCGATTTAAAAATTTACCATCCTTATTAAACGATATGAAGAGAAAAAAATGGTATATTGATTCTTTTATATTCGAATATAAAAAGATAGAGTATATTGTGATACTCAAGTTATTTAAAGAAAATCAGAGAAAGCCTAATAAACATGCGCAGGCGAAAATTGAATTTGTCCAAATTAATAATACAAGTAAATGCTTAGAGGGATTTGTTGACTTTTATGAAGTGAGATTTCTAAGTAAACTAGATTTTTGTGAATTTTTTGGGATAAAAGAAGGGGATGCTGATAGGGATTTATTCGTTGATTTTGCAAACATATTTGCAGATTTTATTCCTACAATTAAAGTAATCCAGAAGGATGATATACAGAGTAGACTAGTTGGTAGCCGAGCAGAGGGTAACAACCCTAAGGCTATTTATTGTTACGATGTTCGTCGAAATGGTACTAAATCTGATGGGACACCACATAAACGCACGATAGAAAATAGTAATAAAGCAGAAGTGTTAAGACCTACATTATATGAGCGGTATTATACTGATGATAATTTGAGTTTTTTCTTTTCAGATAAAGAAGAAGATAACAAGAGCGACGATGAAATTATGAGAGCAGTTGCCCAAAGATGAACTTCATAATGTATATATTAGGGGGGTATTTCAAGGCATTTATTCTGTTTTTTGTTGCTTTATTAAAAAAGGAAGATACTGTGATTTTTGATTTAGAATGAACCAATGAAACACTAGTTATTTCCAAAAGAATAATCAAAGTCGTCTCAAATTTTAGCATTTATATTTATCTAGTATAGTGTCTTTCTCGTTTCGAGTATTACCATTGAAAAAAGCAAGACAAACATACAACATATCCAATAATGCGTTTTAGACCATACTGTGTAATAAATAATGTATATAGAGCCAGGTTGTTGAAAAGTTTATCTTGATACGTTAGATAGAGATAATAATAAACATAGTAACTGATTTTAATATATTTGTGGAAAATAACTGTGAATTAATAACAAAAGGAACTTTCTTACCAATAAAGAGAGAAGAGTACAAAAAGTCTATCTTTCTTAGCATTCCGCCCCATTGTAATACTTTCGTGTATAATTCTAAACACCTTTTCGGTACTGGAGAAGTTACGCTAATCAAATTGATACTATATAAAATTCCTCCTGAAGGAAATTTAATAGTTAATCACAAGGAAGATTATCTTCTTATTGAGCAAATAAAAGAATTTTTTAAAAGCGATGAACGAATAACGTTTAAAATGGTTCGAGAAGAAAAGTGATAATATACATAATCAAAGATTTGTTAATGTTTTAACATAAATCCTAAGAATCGATTATAGCCCTACTACTAAACCAAATAATCGAAAATGTACATCTTTATATTCAATACCAGTATATGATATATGTATTGTCTTTTTAAACAAATTCAATAATATTCGAAGAGGGGGAAGGGAACTGTGACAAATATAGATTTCTCTAAAATTAGAAACCATGATGGGAGTCAAGATAACGGATTTGAAGAGCTAGTTTGCCAACTAGCACATTTAACGTCTCCTGATAACGCAGATTACTTTGTTAGAAAAGAGGGAGCAGGTGGTGATGCAGGAGTTGAGTGTTATTGGAAGCTTAAGGACGGCTCAGAGCATGCATGGCAGGCTAAATATTTTGTTGGTCCAATCACTGGCGGTCAATGGAACCAAATATCAAAGTCTGTCGAAACCGCTTTAAACAAGCATCCTAATCTGACAAAATATTATGTTTGTCTACCAAGAGATTGGACAGACAGTAGAAAAACAGGGCAAGGTGGTGAACCTGTAAATTCAGCGTGGGATAAATGGAAAGAACACGTGATGAAATGGGAAAAGTTAGCTCAAGAGAATGGTATGGATGTTGAATTTGACTACTGGTGCAAACACGAGATTAGTCAAATGTTACAAACTGATAACCCTCACTTTGCAGGACGTGCTTTATACTGGTTTAATGCGCCAGTAATTCAAAACGATTCACTAAAAAAAATAGCACTGAATACACGTGAATCTTTAGGAGAAAGGTTTACACCTGAATATCATTTAGATTTACCAATAGTTAGACAAATTGATGGTCTGGGATTAACGCCGGATTGGAAAAATAATCTTGAACAGCAAAGAAAAAAATGTGCTGATTTGTTAGAGCAATTTACGAAATACATACTAACGAAAGTAAAAGACCAAACTTCTCAAGACAGTTGGAACCAATTAGGTAAAATCATTAACGAATTATATGAACAGTTCTCGTTACATATAAGCAAGGGTGATTTTCACAATAGTCACATAAAAATTCATGAAATTTGCTCTGAGGCAGTTAGACAGGCACAGGAATGTAATGAGTATCTGTATCATCAAAGAAGACAAGCTAAGGAAGAGAGTATAAAAACTGAGCTGAGAGATCTATCTCGTGAGATGTCAATCTTTATGAATAAGCTTGGCGATGTTGGATCATTCTTAAGAAGTAAATCTGTTGCGTCGTGTTCGAGTAAAGCTGCGATATTGTTAGGAGAAGCGGGAATTGGAAAGTCACACTTGTTGTGTGATATTTCTTTGAAGCGTATAGAGGAGTCCCTCCCTACATTATTTATTCTTGGACAACATTATTCTGGTGGTAATCCATTAAATTATATTTTGGAATCACTTGATTTAAGTGAAAACTCATATCGTCAAGTACTAGGTGCCTTAGATGCAGCTGGTGAAGCAAATAGTACTCGAACTCTTATTGTGATAGATGCTATAAATGAAGGAACATTTAACCATGAATGGTACGATAATATATCGAGATTCTTATCGGAATTATCCGATTATCCAAATCTATCAATAATTCTTAGTTGCCGAACAACATATGTGAATTACCTATTACCTGAGGAGCTTCCAGAAACTCGCATGACTCAAATACATCATAACGGGTTTAGAGGATACGAACATCGTGCAGCTTCAAAGTATCTGGCTAAACAAGGTATCTCAAAGCCAAGTGCTCCAATAACATCACCAGAGTTTAGTAACCCGCTTTTCTTAAAAACGTGTTGTAAAGCACTTAAAGAGAATGGCTTTTCATCCTTTCCAAAAGGACTTAATGGAGTAGGCAAATTGTTCAGTTTTTACTTGGAGAATTTCAATAAAATAATAAATAGAAAAAAGAAGTACTTTTCTGGTGAAAAGGTTGTTAATAACGCGATTGATGAGTTTGTTAAGGTTCTTTTCCCGGATAGTCTTTCTGGAATATCAGTACCTGAAGCTAGAAGATTGATTGACTCAGTAGATCCTAAACCAAATCATGGTGAAAACCTTATGGATCTTCTTATAGATGAAGGGCTTCTTTCTTTTGATATTGTACCAGGTTCAGAAGGTTCTTCTAAGGGGAGGGAGGTTATTCGTTTTACTTACGAAAGATTTAGTGATCATTTTGTTGCCCAATATATACTTGATCATTGTGTAAATGAAGAAAATATCAAAGCTTGCTTTGCTGAAGATCAAGTGGTTGGAAAAATGTTGAGCGATGGAAGTTTTTATAGATTTGGCGGCATAATTGAGGCCCTTGGTATATATATACCAGAACGTTTTGGATGTGAATTTATTGATTTTATACCTACAGAAACATTTGATTATGACTGGTTATTTGAAAAAACATTTTCTGAAGGACTTTTATGGAGATCCCCCGAATCTTTTACTGAAAGAACAGTGGAGTTATTGAATAAAATTCCGAGGGCTATAGGTTTTCATAACGATGCCATTGATATCCTTTTGTCTCTTTCGTCAGAACCGGGGCATCCTTGGAATGCAGATTTTTTGGATAGAAATCTCATGGATAAATCCCTTTCGGAGAGAGATGCTCTGTGGTCAACACATATTGCAGTAAGTGATTCAGAGGAAGATGAAACCCAAGACCAAGCTGAATCTATCGTCCGGACGTTGATTGATTGGTCGCTTTCAGTAAATCTAAATGATGTAGATATTGAAAGGATCCGATTAATTTCGATGACCTTGATGTGGATGACGACTACTTCAAATAGGAAGGTGCGTGATCAGTCAACAAAATCATTATCAAGGATACTATCGTACTCACCAAAACTTATTCCTAGTTTCATTGAAAAATATAATGACGATTTTAATGATCCGTACTTGTTAGAAAGGCTTTATGCGGCAATATATGGTGCAGTATGTAATATCGAAAATGATGAGGTTGTAAAAGAAATTGCGGAGTCCGTTTTTGACAATGTGTTTAAAGATGGATTGCCGTATCCACATATTTTGATGCGTGATTATGCAAGAGGAATTATGGAGTTTGCTTATGCGAGAGGTCTTCTTACATCGAATGCTAATCCTGAAGTTTTTAGACCTCCATATAATAGTGAGTGGCCAATAGATAATCCGTCAAATAAAGAAATAGATAAACTGGTTGGAGATGAATTTTCTTCTATTAAAAGTTCAGTGATGGGCTTTATTGGAGATTTTGGAAAGTATACGATGTCTTGTGTACATGATTGGTCACCAACTCCATTAAGCGAAGAACAACCAGAAAGTTCATATGAAATCCATCTCAGATTTGCGGAAATATTGCCTGATCAGCTAAAAGACCGTTATCTTTTACTTATAAATAAGAAAATTGAAGAAAAAAGAAATGACTTCGATCTGGAGAATTTCTTAGATAATATAAAAATATGGGGTGAAGAGGAAGAGACGACAACAGAGCAACGACAAGAAAAAGATGAGTGGGAAGCCCTAAAAGAAAAGATAAAAGATGTACTTGATGATGAACAAAAGGAATATTTCAGATGGGTTAGTAACCTAAGTGTTAATGATAGACCAGCAGCTTTTAGCAGGAAATGGGCTCAGCGATGGGTGTGCAAAAGGGCTCATGAATTAGGATGGGATCGAGATCTCTTTGAAAACTTTGAGAGAATGTATGCAAAAGACTTTGATAGGCAACCTAAACGTATCGAACGAATAGGCAAGAAATATCAGTGGATTGCTTTTCATGAGCTTTTAGCTAAAATGTCGGATAACTTACATTGGATTGACCGTGGATATAGTGATGTAGACGATTCTAAATTCTGGGGACCATGGCAGATTCATTTACGTGATGTTGATCCGACTCTATGTCAACGCAAGACTGGAGCTTCTGATTGGGATGAATCTAAAGGTGTGTGGTGGCAGCCCTATATATTTCCTTTTGTCGATGATGATCTTGATCAAGTGAAGTCTTGGCTATGGGATAGAACGATAATTCCGCCATTCCCCAAATTATTAAAAAGAACTAATCCAATTAATAATAAAAATTGGACTGTTCTACGAGGTTTTTCTAAATCAACTAAAGATCCTGCTAAGGACAAAGATACTATACCAAGTCAAGATGGATGGTTTAGGATTAATACCTGCATTGTAAAAAAGGAAGACGTAGTCACGCTTAAAGAAAAGCTTAAAGGGGAAAATTTATGTGATCCGGATATTCTAAGTCCGTGGTCATCAAGACATCAAGCGTTTTTGAGAGAGTATCCTTGGCATCCTTCGTATAAAGAAATGGTGGATTGGATAGAGCCTCATTCAGAAGCAAATTTGCGAAATATAATTAACGTAAAACATTTAATACCGACAAACCAATATGAGTGGGAATCGGGAAGTACCGATAATTCAATAGATGAAACAATTTCTTTGTATCTTCCAAATAAACAATTTGTAAGTGATTTGGGGTTAAACTTAAAACCATATTCTTCAAATTTATGGTTAGACATGGAGGGCAGTACAGCATTTATTGATCCTAGTGTAAATGAAACTGGCCCTTCATATGGACTTATAAGATCGGACTTACTAGATCAATGGCTAGAAAAAAACAACTTGCAGATAGTCTGGTTGGTCGGAGGCGAAAAACAGCTCTTTACCTACATGGCTGATAAATTCTATGGTCGACTAGTTTACAGCGGGCTCTATACGGTTTCCAATGATAATATCGATGGTGAAATGTGGTTTATTGAGGAACCTGGTAGAGAAGAGGATTAAGACCAAGATGATCTATTCTATATAAGCTGTACAAGTTGGTGTAATTGAGGAAAAATTTCGCGATCATAAAACGCTGTTGTTGTTTTCCTCTGTTTTAGATGCATATCCGTAAATTAATGAAGTACAAGTAAAGATAAAATAATAGATTAACACCGTTTCAATTTTTGACACGGTGTTAAGACAATTATAAGAATGAAAATAGGCAAATGTATTGTGCAATTTACAACCGAAATCATAATTTTCAATGCTATATTTCATATCCGTTTCTCAACAATAGGGAGCGGCCTCTTTAACGGCTACGAAAATGCAATTCAGATCCATTTGCTGCACAGTACAACGATACAGTGAAATAGTGAAACTTGTAGTAAAGAGAGGGTGTTTTTTTAGAATAATGACTTATCGTTTACTACATTGGGTTCGAGGAATAAAAAATAGGATTATGTATATCCTAAAATTTAGAAATATGAGAGTAGGAAGTTTATATGTCCCGCCAAATCTACAATGGACAAACTGTATGAAAAATGGGTTAGATAAATGAAGGTTAAATTATAAGTACTAAGTGATGTGATCGGTTAATTATATAAGCTGAAGTATAGGGTTGTTGAAATAGACATCTTCAAAGATAGGATTCAGACTATTTAGTATGTGATCAATCTACACGCCATGAATGAATTCTAATCTATTCGACGTTACAGTCTTTTTATTACTTTAAAAACTTAAAAGTGATAGCTACAAAGAAAAACCGATTCTTATATGAAAAGTAGCACAGCTGGAATTACCAGTGCCTTACTGCTGTATAAATATCGATCAGAAAATGTGCAAAGGAGATTAATCAATTATGACTACTTCTCAAAAAATAAAATACTATCTACTACAGCGCTTTCGAAAAAGTTGAAAATGAATGTAAAAGATGTGTTTCAAATACTTGTTGATAACGATTTGGTTAAAAGAGTTGATGATAACTGGGCTGTGACAGATAAGGGAGAGAAGCTAGGTGGAACGAAAAAGAAGCATCCTAAAATAGGTGAATACATAGCATGGAATGAAAATATTAAAAATAATAGCATATTTAAAACAGAGAATGAAGTGGACAAATTTATAAATGCAACAGCCTTAAGTAATTACTTTGGAGTATCTAAATTTAAAATTAATCCTATTTTGTCGGAGCTTGGATTTATAGAAAAGTCTATTAAGGGATGGACGGCGACAGCTCTTGGTATAAGCATAGGTGGGAAACAATACGAGTATGAAAGAACGGGAATTCCTTATGTGAATTGGCCCAAAAGTATATTACAGAATAAGAGATTAGTAGAAACGATGAATGAAATCTCTGGTACAGATATTGAATCAAAAGAAGAAATAGAACCAAAGAGTAATGTCCATTTCAGGCAAAAATATGAAGCTAAACATAGAGCTGCCGATGGTCATTATGTCAGATCTAGAGCTGAAATGTTAATTGATAATTGGTTGTACATGTCTGGAATCGTACATGCATATGAGCGCAAATTACCAATTGAAGAGGATGTCTACACAGATTTTTATTTACCAGTGGGCAGAGTATACATAGAGTATTGGGGATTAGAAGATAATCCTAAATATAAGGCAAGAAAACAAGAGAAATTAAAAATCTATGAAAAGTATGGTTTTAATCTGATTCAGTTGAAAGATGCTGATATTCAGAATTTAGATGATATTTTACCTAAGAAATTATTGAAGTTTGGTATACAAGCATATTAAAGCAAGAAATCGCCCTAAACCTTTTATCAATAAGGTTTTTAAATGTATTAGTAATTTTGCGATAGACATTTAAATAGAAGTTATAAATGGGAGGTTCATAGCATGACAACTTCAAAACTATCAGCCTTAATAAATGTTATAAACATAGTAAATGATGCTTTAGATAAAGGTGCTTATAAATCTGCTTTATTTTGCGCATTATCGATATCTGATATTTGTGGTCAAATTGAATATCCAGAATTAGATAAGCAAAATTGTGTGGGTAAAAGATACAAAAAATGGTATAACGAAAATATATATCCTTATGAGATTCCTAATCATAAAGAAAAGTTTAATGAGAGACACGACAATAAAATTTGTGAAACTAGAGTTTATAGATACGAGTTTTTCTGAAGACCAATTTACGATAATGGAAAGTACTATGTGATAGAGGTTTAGGAGGAGAGGTCTAATGTTCCAGATAGATAAAGAAAATAAAGATAACCCCCAAACTAACTATGTACAACATTTTTCAACGAGAATTCCGTGGAAGGATAACGATTATTCTGGGCGAATTGACAATAACCCTAGGTATAATGTAGCTGCTCAAGTAATCCCCAACATTGCATCATCACGGGACTTGGAATTTGAGGAAACAAATAAAAGTAAAAGTTACGAACAAGTAGGACCAGTGAAAATGCAAAACTGGATTACAGAGAACGCTGCGTTCATGAGTGATACCAAGCTTGAACTTAAAATGAACCATCCATATAAAAAAGGAAATGCTAAGTTCAAGCATTTCAAAGAAACAACCTTTAAGATGGACCCCTATTCTTTCTTATTGCGTCCCTTTTCATGGACTTTAAAGGATAACGCCAATGAGAAGCAAAAGTATTACAATTTTTACTTTGACTTAGAAAAAACAGAACAAATGCTGAACTGGTCAAGTGCGTGGGTATCACATGGAGAATCTCAAAAAGGGATTTTCGATTACTTCTTTTCCGGAATTAGTCCACACAATTCATTGATATTTCCATATTACAAGCAAGTTCCGTTTATCGATGATAATAGGCATGTAATTGCTGGAATAGGAAATATAGTATTAAATGTAGAACTTCATGAATATGAGTCTGATGGAAGCAGTGACGAAAAGAACTACATTTGGGAGACAAATGCAGCTCATTCAATAAGAGTAGATGGTCAAGATGGCTTTTTAATGCCATATCATGAAATTTCCGAGTATGCAAAAAAGCATCCTGATTTTGATGTATCAAGTGTCACATTGTTTGAAGCAGCAGGTTTTAGATCGGAATTTTCATATGCAGCTGAATGGGTCAGCTACGATGCAGCTATTGATGTGCTAAATCAAGCGAAAAATGCATTGAAAAATATAGCTAAACTCAAGCTAAAAGAAGCCAATAATGAATGGGTTAATGTTCAACTTGAATATATTGATAATCAATTAAAAAGCGTTTGGAATCAACGTGGTATATTCCCAGGATTAGGTTCGATTTTATCAGCTTTCGGTGTTAGATATGGCTTCGATGTTGCTAAACATGTTGATACTTCTGAAAACGACCTGATTTCTGAATTAAAGTTATACTTTTCAGGTGATAAAGAAACTGGGAACGAAAAATTGGATGACAGCTTGGCGGAAAAAGAGGATGAGTTTTCTGGTCTATTAAGAAATGAAAACAAAACTCAATACTTTGAACTTTTGTCTCGATTGAATCTTTCTGTAGAACAAGCTAATTATGCTTGGTGTAACCTAAAAAATTATGCAGCTAAAGTTATTGAAAACCCGTACCTATTATTCGAACTTACCCGAAGGGAAAAGGACGAACATCAAGTTACTATTTCTCAAATTGACAATGCAATGTTTGTGAATCCATTGGTGGAAAATAAATATCCTCTTAATAAACCTACTAAAATGAGAACTGAAGGTGATAAACGCCGATTTAGAGCTATGGTGATATTTGTTTTAGTTCAAGCCGCAAATCAAGGCCATACTTTACTCAGCTATGATCAAATTGTAGAAGAAATTAACAAATTACCATTAGATCAAAAAACAGATTTTCAAACTGAAAAGATCGAAGGTGTTCTAGAATTTTTGCAGGAAGGTGAGTTGTACGTTAATGTCGAAAATACTTACATCAAACTGGAAGAATATCAAAATTATAAACAATTGGTAGTCGATATAGTAAATAGCCGTTTAGAAAATAGTTTATCGAGTGAACAAAACTGGCGAAAAATTATTGACGAACAATTTGGGGAACTTCAAGAAAATAATGAAGAAAACGATCAACTGGCTCGTGATGAAAAGGCGACAGCGTTAAAGATACTTGAATCATCTAAAATATCTGTTCTATTAGGAAGAGCTGGTACGGGTAAAACATCAGCATTGGGGATTTTAGCTTCCTCAAAAGAAATTAAAGCAGGTGGAGTATTAGCATTGACTCCTACTGGAGCATCTTGGAATGCTGAAAAATAAATCGTATAAAAAGCATTGGGAAGAGAAAAGAGCAAATTATGAAAGTGTGGGGGTCTCAGAAACTCTTGGAAATCTGATAATTACAGAGGATGGATTAGACGGAAGTTTTGATTCAGAGTTAATAGAAAGTAAGATTCTTACATGGATAAAAAATAGTTGATTTATTCTTACCAATCAACATAGAAATAGATAACTCTCTATGTTCCCTCATACCTGTTATCTAATCCATCACCTCATTCTATAAAAGGGATGGGGCAAGTAATCAATGTGGACAAGTGTCCACGAGGGGGCTGATCCCAGTTCCAAATTCTAGAATAGAAACAACAATTAATACTTCTAATGTGAATAAAGAAGGTTTCAGTCTTTATAACCGTTTATTATATGAGAGATAGTACCCAAAACGTAAACTTATAATCTATGAAAAAAGTAGGAGGATAATATGTTATTTTCTGAACTGTATAGTTTTGACAATCCGGAAAGTGAAGAATGGTTTGATCCAATTTTACACCAAGATACAAAATTGTTTATAGACCCATTTCTTATATTTAAAACTAATCACCCTTTATTTTCGGATGTTTATGACGAAATGATGGAATTTATTAATGATGTTTTTAATCTTATCGCGAGGTCTGGTGGAAATAAGAGAGATATTAATTATAAAAAGGCTGTTTCGATGTTAAGGTTTCATGAAGTAAATGAGTTGTGTTTAGGATATTCATCTAACCGAAACGGTGCTGGTCCAGGTCCGAAATGGTCCGAGACGATAGCATCAAATATTAGTCGTTGCATTGATTATTCTATTTTCGAGTTAGATCATATGGAAGAAATAGGGTTATTCTCTATTGGAATTGGACCTGACAGTATTAGTGATATAACAGCAAATATCATGAAAGATAGGTTGGTTACTTACACTCAAAACATCTGTAAAGCACACGATATTGAGATGAAAGAAGTAACACTAAAAAATGCTAGGTTTAACAAAAAATTTAGACAGTGGGAAACAGAAAAAGTCTTATTGCCTGTTAACCCTTATAAAGATAGAAGCACTGGAATATTGTTGGTTCCAGAAATGTTTCTAAGAGAATTACCAACAATCAATAAAGATGACCTTCTCTCAAGCATTATGGAAAGTAGCATTTTAAGGTCTGATCTTAACTTTGAAATTGACCAGAGTCTAAAAAAAGAAGATATAGCCAAAATTGCTTTAGAAAATTATAAAATTGTTAAGGAATACATTAGGAAAGTTGAATCAAGAAATGGAGCACCATATGATCTAATCGAAGATCCGAAAATGCTATATAAATGGTATATTATTGCACAGTCGATCACTAACTCAAGCCCTATCAGTATTAAGGATCCAACATCAAAAGAAGAATTTCTGGAACTAGTTTTCCAGATGGCGGAGACATTTAAGAATTATGTAGAAAATAAATCTGGCTATAAACTCCTGTGGGATGAAAAATTCACCAAAGGAAAAAGTGAAGAATCTGTCCAACTTCTATTTAATGGGATAGTTGAACAATATTGTGAAGCAAATGGAATTGATTTAACCAGAGAAGTAAATCAAGGACGTGGCCCTGTGGACTTTCGCTTTTCCTCAGGATATCAGAATCGAGTATTACTAGAGATTAAACTTGCTAGAAATTCAAAATTTTGGCATGGACTAGAGGCGCAACTTCCTAAATATTTAGAAATAGATAAATTAAAAGAAGGTATATTTTTGGTGTTAATCTATAACGAAAATGATCAAAAAAGAGTAAAAGATATAGATATAAGGGTCAGCAGAGTTAACAGAGAACAAAATCTAAAGATAAAAACTATTATTGTAGACGCAACACCTCTAAAGCCATCTGCGTCAAATCTGTAAAAAAATTTGTTCGATTGAGTAACTACATGGTGGATGACCTAATGAAGCTTAATAAAGCAAAAAATAATTTTCAATATTGTTATCTTGAATTATTAAAAATAGCATAGTCATATCCCTTGATTTAAAGGGGCTGGGACATAACTAGCCCTTATGAAGTTAAAAAAGATTCCAGTTATCAAAAAATGATAGCTGGA
>NZ_BAAACY010000080.1:0-18705 GCF_039521925.1 Virgibacillus salarius
CATTTATAATGTCAGAATAACGAATAACTTTTTGGTTTTTAAAATATCCTGCTTAACTTGACGGCTATGGACCGTGCCCGCGGTAAGCGTACCGCCTGAAGTGTAAGATAACAAGGGCATACCGCTCGCCGTTCTCCATCCCTATTGAATACTATTTCTTAGTTAGTCGGCACTAAATTTATACAGGATAACATTCATGACCAACGTCATTTAACAAAGAGCCAATTTGCAAAACTATTTTTTACCTAAAAAAGAGCGCAAACGCCCGATTAGAAGCGTAGCGACTGGAGTTGCACGCAGCTCAACAAGCGCATATTTATCCACATGGGCAAATTTTGCAATTTCCTAAACTATAAAAAAATCGAGTATTATACCTTTAACAGGCTATACTCGATTTTAAAGACCTTAGTTATACAATATTGGTGCACCTGGTCCAAGCTCGATACCAAGCAGCATCCACACGACAAGCATAATCGTCCATCCAATAAGGAAGAAAATGGAATACGGTAGCATCGTTGAAATTAACGTACCAATTCCCATTTTTTTATCATATTTTTGTGCGAACGCAATAATAATTGCAAAGTAAGTCATCAGTGGAGAAATAATATTCGTTGAAGAATCTGCAATACGATACGCCATTTGTGTTAACTCTGGCGAATAGCCTAGTTGCATCATAATTGGTACGAAGATCGGAGCCATCATCGCCCATTTTGCCGAGGCACTACCAATAAAGATATTAATAAAGGCTGCCAATACGATAAATACGAGCACCAATGGGATTCCTGTTAAATTAATATTTTGTAAAAACTCTGCACCATATACGCCTAGCACTAACCCCATGTTAGATTCATTAAAATATGCAACAAACTGTCCCGCGGTAAAAGCTAATACGATAAACATGCCCATGGAAGCCATTGTATCTGACAATTGCCCAGCTACATCTTTATCATTTTTAATTGCTTTTGTTACCTTCCCGTACACGAGACCAGGAATAAAGAAGAGAATAGCAATAATTGGTACCAATGAATCCATAAATGGTGAATCAATAATTGGCTGATCACCTGTTCCACGCATAGGAGCTCCTTCAGGTACGATGAGTAAGGCGGTTAAAATGACAGCAATAATAATCGATACAACAGACCAAATTAATCCTTTTTTCTCTATACTGGTTAGCTTCTCAATCTTCTCTCGATACTCCCCTTTGTATTCTCCTAAACGGGGCTCTACAACACGTTCCGTAACCCATGTACCAATAATGGTAAGCACAAAAACGGATACAATGATAAACCACCAGTTCATGGCAATACTCATTGACTCTGCATAAGCTGGATCAATGACAGCAGCACCGGCAATCGTTAACTCTCCGAGTAAAGCATCTGTTCCCGATAAAAATAAATTTGCACTAAATCCGCCAGATACTCCCGCGAAAGCTGCTGCCAGACCGGCTAATGGATGACGACCAATTGCCGCAAATAATAATGCACCAAGCGGTGGTAATACGACATATCCAGCATCCGATGCTACGCTTGACATGATCCCAGCAAACACCAAACCTAATGTTATAAAACGATTCGGTACGGACAGGACAAACCCACGAAGCAATGCACTAATGAGACCAGAGCGTTCTGCAATTCCAATACCTAACATGGTAACTAATACTACTCCAAGTGGGGCAAACCCAATGAAGTTGTCCGTCATGCTAGTGAAAATATATTGTATCCCTTCCGCATTTAGCAAATTTTTAATTTCTACCATCTTCCCCTCTTCTCCGGGATGCTCTACACTAATTCCTAGAGGAGAAAGAGCTGCTGATAATAGCAATACAATTAATGCCAATATTGCGAATAATGTAACTGGGTGTGGTAACTTATTTCCAACTACTTCAATGCCATCCAACGAGCGTTGGAATACACCTTTCTTCTTCCCCATATCATTTCTCCTTTCTCTTGTTGTCAAATGGGTAATATTCTGAAAATAACCCTAAAATGTAAGCGCATGTAATCCATTATATAAGGCATATCCATAAATGGAAATAGAAACAAAATAAGTAAAAATAATAATATTTTTCCCAATATTATTCTAATTACAAAAAATGTATTTGTGCCAATACTACTACATGAAGGCTTATATCGCTATGACCACCTTCACCATTTGATACGTATATGCTCCGTAAATAGACTTAAGACAGATTAAAAAAAAACGGAGCAAAATTCGCTCAGTCCTTATCACTACATGCTCAGATTTACGCTTCCTCTAGTAGCTATTATGGAATAATAGCTACTGCTTGACCACCATTCCGGCTGCCCACTTCCCTTTCCGTGGGGTTTGTCCTTCCGCTAACTTTTTTAGCAAAACCCGCTCAAAAAAGTGGATCTTCAGGTCAAACATTTCCCACAGGAGTTGAAGTGGCCGGCCTTCGCTATTATCAGGCTCTACAACGCTAGCATGAAGTAACACAGCTGCTTTTATACTCACGGATAGCGATTTTCACTTTACCCATTGTAAAAAAAGTCAACCTATTACGTATGACAAGAATTGTTGTACCTTCTCATAGCGGAGACTAATTACGTAGACTCCTGCGGGATTAGCGCGAGCCGAAAATCCACTTTGCAACGTGTTCTTCTTTGCAAAGTTAGTTGAGGCCGTGCCCCGCGGAAAGCGAAGTAATTAGTCGGAGCATTGCCAATATACATCAAACATTTCAGAATAACTACTTGGCTTAACGCAGTCATTGCACTGATTTATACTTTCTTAACTTATGAAAAAAGGAAGAAATACCGGTGTAGTTTGGTTATCTTTTAAGACAGGATGACTTCTGAGACATACCTATCTATACACCGAGGCTATTTCTCCCCTTTTTCTATTCACATCATTACTCTAGCTTCCGTTTAAAATAAGGATTTCCCTTCTGTCCGATCCATAAATCGGATTTTTCCATATGATAGGCAAGTTGCAACAAGCGGTGCTCCTCTCCTTTTCCAGCCATCACTTGAACGCCAAGTGGTAAACCATTATCTGATACATAAACAGGTATCGACATTGCCGGCTGTCCAGTTAAATTAGCCAGTTGTGTAAATGGAGTATAGGTTAAACTAGGTAAAAACATATCATAAATAATGTCCTGCTGCTCTTCGATTCTAGCTAATTGCATCTGTTCAATTAGCCGATCCTTCTCAGCACTGCTCCAAGTGAGTTCTCCTACCTTCGGTGCCGTATACGCAGATGCAGGTGTAATAAAAAAATCGTACCTTTGATGAAAGGTAGCCATCTGTTCAGCGGCAGTATCCCATGATGCAAGGCTAGCAGAAAAGGCAGCTGCTGAAACGGATTGACCAGCAAAATTCAGTAACCATGTCTCCACCTCTACATCATCCGTATCAATCGGGCGACCAATTGATTGCTCGACACTGTTTATCATAGTTGCTATTTCGCCACTGTTCATTAGATAATAGTTTTGCATTAATTGCTTCCCATCAACCTTGGGCTCTGCTTCCTCTACATGAAACCCTTGTTCCTCCAACCAATTTACAGTATCCATAACGGCAATCTTTGCATCGTGTGAAACAGGGGTACCAACTGGCGATTTCGTCGTAAAAGCAATCCGCAACTGTTTCGGTAAATGTTGCTGTATAAATAGCTTATATTCTTCTGAAAATAGTTGCGCTTGAAATGCAGCTTCTGGTTGGATCGTTTGTAATATATCCAGCATACTCGCACTATCTCTAACCGAACGAGTTAGTACAAAATCTATCGCTGCACCATGCCATTGCCGACCAACCCCAGGACCTACCGGAGTTCGTCCCCTCGTTGGTTTTAAACCAAATAATCCCGTAAATGATGCAGGGATGCGAATGGATCCACCACCATCGCTTGCACCAGCAAGCGGGACAATACCTGAAGCGATAGCCGCTGCCGATCCACCACTTGATCCACCAGGAGAGTAGTTTTGATCCCATGGATTCTTTGTTGGCCCATCAACCTCTGGTTCTGTTATATTTTTCAACCCAAATTCGGGTGTATTCGTATGGCCCATGAACTGGAAACCTGCATCTCGAAAAGCTGTAACAAAATGCGCATCCTCATTAGCAATAGACGTTTGTAATAATCTGGAGCCTGAGGTGATTTTTTCTCCAGCTAATCGCTGTGATATATTCTTTAATAGTACTGGAACTCCAGCAAATGGCCGTTGGAAGGATATTTCCTTTTGTGCTTCAGAAAACGCCTTCTCTCTTCTATGTTGAACAACCGCATTTAAGTTAGGATTCACACGATCAAGTTGTTGAAAGCTTACCTCTAGTAATTCTTTGGGAGTTACTTCCTTTTTCCTAATTAATTCAGCTAAAGCGGTAGCATCCATTTTTATGTATTCTTGAACATTCACTGCTATACCTCTTTTCTCCATGATGCCATTAGTGTATCACTGAATGTTCAAGTTACCAAATCTAATCTATTCTTTTTCATAATTGCTTGCATCGTCTTTTTTCTTCCAAGGCGGATCGCCTAATTTATGAATTTTCATATTCATTTTTGCAATTGCAAACGGGACTAGAAAAGCGAAAGCCATGTATATATACGTTTTGAAGCTCGGTAAATTGTTTACAAGATTATGCCACATGCTAATCATCTCCCGTCGTCTTCACTTTATCTGATGAACCAACCATTTGTACCTTTGCTGTCACATTGATATTAATCTTGCTTTGAGAATAATAATTTTCTCCTTTATCCCAATCATCCTTCACTGTATTCCAAAATGTATAATGTTTCTGATATAATTTGTCACCAACACCGATAACATCAACTTTTAGCTCTTTTTGCAGTTTATCTTTTGTTTGAGTAGTCATTTTTTCTATTTTATCTTCTACAGCCTTTTCTACTTTCTTTATATACGAATCCATACGTACGCTTGCCTTACCAAACCGTTCCGCTACATTTCCATTTACATGAATATCAATTGCTACGTCGATGTCAGTTTTATCTTTTGGAGTCACCTGGATACCTCGATCTACACTCTTTAATTCCACTGTAACCATTTCGCCATTTACGTTTACTTTAATGGACCCATCTGTACTCGTTTCTGTTAAAAACGCTAGCCCTTTAGCTTCCTCACCCATTAAGGAATCAACCATCTCGTTTGTCACACCATAAAAAACTGCTGCTCCTTTATATTGGATAAATTTATCGGCAAAATGTACCTCTGGGATACTATAGCTCCGTTCGCTTAATAGCAGCTCTTGTAATTCTCCAATATGAACGGGCTTTAATGATCCAGCATTCTTATAATTATTTTCCATCAAGGAATCCAAATACAGTGCAGGTATTTTCTCGTTGTCAGGCACTATGTCTAGTATCTGTCTTGCTTCCCCTTCAGCAATTACGATACGGATACCTCTCCGCATTTCATGATCGCGGATAAATAAGTCCATAATACTGCCAAACAGATTGGGTTCCTTCACTACATCCTCAGATACAATTAGAACCTTTAAATGCTGATAAAAAGGTACTTGACTAGTTAATGTAGCCATTTCACGATTGACTTGAAAAAGACTTTCTCCAGTAGCAGATATATTTAGATACGCCTTCTGTCCCCCACCTCTTCCTTGCATCGGAGCACCTAAGCCTGAAGGAACAACGAATTGGCTTGTCAACATTAACTCATAGGAACCATCTGCTTTCTTTTCTACTAAATCGATAGCGGATCCAACTGCGAAGCCTCGATTTTCGATTTCTACCCGATCCCAGCAGCCCGCTAATGCTAATGTCAGCAAACAATAATAGAGAAGGAATACCAGCTTTCTTTTAGGCATTTGATCTTCTCCTTTTAATAAGCGACATGATAACTAACAGAACGGTAACAAATAAGGTGACTAAAAGACTGTAAGAACTAACAAATTTACCAAGCTGAACTACCGTTATTAAATCTTGAGGGAACATCCCAACAAGATATATTAATGGAGTAAGAATATATACTAGTTGAATCTTTTTTAATTTCGAAACAGATTCTAAGGCAAATACCGTTACATCAAAGGACATAGCAGTTGTATTAAAGATTGACATAATCCAGATCACAAAAAAGATAGAGTCAAAGCGCTCGAAAAATCCACCCGGAACCTCGATTTCTTTAGCTAATTCAATAATGGGATAGTTTAAATTTGCGGTTGCTAAATTGCCAAATACACCTAAACATAACAGATAGATAAGGATGTATAAAGCAGGTACAATAGCCATACCAATTGCTGCCATCTTCGGAGCCTTTTTAGGCTTACGAACAATGGAGGTATAAAAAAGTAAAATGGCCGAACCAGTAAAAGAAAATGAACTTGTTTGCATTGCCTTTAAATGCCCAGTTAAATCCGTTTTAAAAACAGGCAGATAATTGTCAACACTAAACCAAGCGACTGCGAACCCACCAACAAGCATAGTTATAAAGATAATAATCGGGAAAAACATCATGTTTAACCGGAAGAGCCCTGCTCTAGATCCAGCTATTGCATAAACAACAACCAGTAAAAACGATAATGCAATAACTTCTACTGGAGTCTGATCAAATAAGTATTCCTTCGCAATATCAGAAATAACCCTTATCATAAATGCCGTTAATACAAACCCCTGCAGCGCAAGTAGAATGGTAAGCACGGTAGCAATTGGTCGTGTTACGAGTGATGAAGCATAGCTGAAAAAGGATTGATGTGGATAAGTAGAAGCAAGCTTTGCAATTATCCAAGCAAAGCCAATAAATAGAACACCAACTATGAAAATAGGTAACCAACCATCCGCTGATACCGTATTTTTTGCAATTTCTCTAGGTAGAGAAAGGATACCAACACCGATAATGGTAGAAGGAACGGCTATCAATAATTCTTTATCACTAATTGTTTCATCGCCATATTCAAACCACTTCAAACCTTTTTCCCCTCCTTATCTCCAGCCTTCGAATCGATAGGCTGTAAGTATTCCGGACGCTTCGTTAGCATAGGTATCGGCACACGTAGGATTAGATCATCCCAGTCTCTAAAGAAGGTTGGCGCAAATGGTGCTGAATATGGAACACCAAAGCTCTTCAGATTTACAATATGAATATTGATCATAATATACGCGAGTACAATACCATATAATCCTAAGAAGGCAGCTGCTAACATAAACATAAACCGGATTAACCGAAAGGATATTGCTACACTATACAACGGAAGTGTAAAGGAAGCTACTGCCGTTAATGCAACTACGATTACCATAATCGGGCTGACCACGCCTGCGGAAACTGCTGCTTCACCAATTACCAAACCACCTACAATACCGATTGTTTGTCCAATTGTCTTTGGTAATCGCGCCCCTGCTTCCCGTAATAGCTCCATAGTAACTCCCATTAATACAGCTTCAACAAAAGCTGGAAACGGTACACCTTCCCTAGTAGCAGCTATGGAAAAGGCTAGCTGTGATGGTATCATTCCTTGATGAAAGGATACTAGTGCAATATATAACGCCGGAAGAAACATCGTAATAAAAGCCGCTAAATAACGCAGGCATCTTAATAACGTTCCAATTAGCCAGCGCTCATAATAATCTTCTGGAGATTGAAACGTATTGCCTATTGTTGTAGGTGCAATTAATACAAATGGTGTACCATCTAAAATGATGACAAACTTCCCCTGTGCTAGCCCAGCAGCTGCTTTATCTGGTCTTTCCGTATTATCTACCTGCGGAAAAGGTGATAAAAAACTATCCTCAATCCATTGTTCGATAAAACCAGATTCAAGCGCATCATCTGTATCAATCGCTTCTAATCGACGATTTACTTCCTTTAAGATATCTGGATGAATAATCCCTGATATATAAGCCACTACGAGCTTCTTTTTCGATCTTCTACCAATTTCATGGGTCTTAAAATGTAGATTTGGATCACGGATTTGCCGGCGAAGAAGCACCATATTTGTCCGTAAATTCTCAACAAATCCCTCTCTGGGACCTCGTATTAATGATTCCGAAACTGGTTCTTCTATCGAGCGATTTTCCCACATCTTTGTATCCAATAATAAAACACGATCAACGCCATCGAGGACAAACACAGAACTACCTGATAGTAGTGAAAGCATTAGTTCATCCATGGTATTCACATTTTGAATGCTTGTTAAACTGATTAGCTCTTCATGAATAATCGCAAGTAAATTTGGCTTATCTGTGTTTGTCAGCTCTTTATTTCTTTCGATAATCTCTAAATTTTTTAGAACATTTTCTTCTATCGTAGCCTTATCACTAAGACCATCTATGTAAACAATCGCGCACCTATGTTCTCCTAAATGGAATCTCCTCATAACTAAATCATTTGGAGAATCAAGCAACTCTTTAATACTTTCCAAGTTATCGTCAATATTCGCATCTAAATACCGGGAAAAATTCTCATCATTAGCGGTTATCCCTTTTTTACTTTTTCTTTTAAATATGGAGCGAGCAGCCACAGCATCACCTTCAATATAGAGTATTTCTCCTCTTTTTTTGCCCTACTTCCTACAAATTTATACCCATTGTTTTTTTCCTAAATACTGTATAATAATTCATTTTCCACAGAAACTACAAAAGATAGTTATTCAGACCTGTATAGAATGACACATATAATAGGAAGGAGTTTTACTTTTGGGAAATCATCAATCTATTGCTCTCTCTGCTGCTGATATATCTTCACTTTGGACTACATACCAAAGCGATACCGTAACAAGGTGTGGACTTCAATATTTTCTAAATCATGTAGAGGATACAGATATTCAACAGATACTCGAAGAGGCACATACTTTAGTAGAAAAGCATATTGCTCATATTGAAGAAATATTTCATTTAGAGGGTATACCAATCCCACATGGGTTCATGGATGAGGATGTTGATATTCACGCACCACGTCTCTTCTCTGATCACCTTTATTTAGAATATACACATAACATGACCATTCTAATGCTGAGCTCTTATAGTATGGCTCTATCCGTTGCAGATCGCGATGATGTTATTGACTATTATTCGACGAATCTTGAATTAGCTAAAGATCTCCATAAACGAACAAAAGAATTGGAAAAGGAAAAAGGTATATACATTCGTACTCCACGTATTCCGATACAATCGAATATAGAATTTATCCAAAAGAAAAACTTTATTTCCGGATGGTTCGGTGACCGCAGGCCATTACTTGGTATGGAAATAACTAATTTAGTCTTTCATGCTAAGCGAAACGCATTAGGACATGCAGTAATTACTGGTTTTAGCCAAGTAGCACAATCAAAAGAAGTTAGAAAGTTCTTTGAAAGAGGTAGGGATATTTCAGGGAAGCATTTAGAAGTATTTACATCTATTCTACATGAAGAATTTTTATCTGATGGAGCACTTCTATTGACTTCCGAAGTAATGGATTCAACAAAGCCACCATTTTCTGATCGATTAATGATGACCTTTGTTTCCACCCTCATCGCATCTAGTATAGGACAATATGGAGTTGCACTTTCTACTAGTCCACGTCATGACCTGAGCGTACAATATACCCGTTTAATCGCTGAAGTTGCCAAATATGCAGATGATGGAACGAAAATCCTGATTGAAAATGGTTGGTTAGAGCAACCACCAATGGCAGCTAATCGTAAAGAATTAGCGAAATAGGGCTTTGTATGGAGCAGAAATTATCAAAGAAGAGTAGAAAATTAGAAGTGCTGCTGTGGAGTATTGCATTACCAGGTTTTGGCCAGTTATTAAACCAAAAGTACGTAAAAGGTTTATTGTTAGTCGGACTAGAATTTATCATTAATATCATGGGGAACTTTAACCAGATTATTATTTTAAGCTTTCACTTTAGAATCGAAGAAGCAATCGAGGCAACGAATTATCTATGGCTGATGTTCTATCCTTGTCTATATTTTTTTAGTATTTGGGATGCCTATCGAGATGCTGGTGGTGGAAAAAGGCCGTTTGCATATCTTCCTCTTGTGTTCTCGGCATATTTTGTAACAGTAGGTTTAATATTTTCATCTAATCTTACATTATTTGGGAACTTAATCGGTCCTATGTGGTTGCCAATCTTATTTTTACCAATTGGCTTAGGTATTGGAGGAATTATTCAATGGATACTCCTAAAAGTACTTAAAAATAAAACGGATGCAAATGACTAAAAAGCTCTCGTGATAACTCGAGAGCTTTAAACGATTAAATATATTCTATTATCGTAGTTTAAATTTTTTTACAAGTTCATTTAAGTCTTCAGCAAGCTTTGCTAATTGCTGTGAACTATCGACTACTTCCTCCATTGAACTACTAGACTGCTGAGCTGCTGCAGATGTCTGTTCAATACCTGCAGACGACTCTTCCGTAATAGACGCAATCTCTTGAATAGATTCATTCATTTTATTACTATTTGAAGTCATTTCTGCTAGATTGTCAGCCATGCTATTTATTGTATGAACCATCTCCGTAACAAACATAGAAATTCCATTGAATGTTTCTTGAGTTGATTTAATCTGTGATGTCCCTTCTTCTACCTCTGTATAACTTCCTTGTAAAGATTCCGTTACAAGCGTTGAATTCTGTTGGATATTAGAAACGATTTTTGTAATATCTGTTACAGATTCACCTACCTGCTCAGCAAGCTTCCTTACTTCATCTGCCACTACAGCAAATCCTTTACCATGTTCTCCAGCTCGTGCAGCTTCGATGGCAGCATTTAATGCTAATAAATTTGTCTGATCCGCAATGTCTCTTATTACATTTACTAGACTAGATATTTCCTGTGATTGCACGTCTAGATCCTTCACTTTATGAACAGCATCTTTAACAATTTCATCGATTTTGACCATTTGGGCAGAAGAAGATTTCATCATTGAATCTCCTTCTTCAGTCATCGTTAAAATCTCATTTGATGCTTGTTGTATAAGTGCTCCTTTATCATTTGTTTCCCGAACCTTTGTTGTAAAGTTATCCATGTTCAAGGCAAGGTCACTCGCGTTGTTTGCTTGTGTTTCCGATCCAGCTGACAACTCTTGCATCGTAGTTGCTACTTGCTCTGATCCAGCTTTTACGTCATTCGCTGTTTGTGACAATGACTCGCTGTGATTACCTACCGTCTCAGAAACGGAACCAATTCTTCCCAGAAGTTGATTCGTATTTTGATTCATTTCATTGGTAGCATTTATTAACTGCCCTAATTCGTCCTTTAATGATGTTTGTAAAGGCTCATGATGGAGCTCACCTTTTGCGATTAATTTCATTCGTTTTGTTAGGTTAAAGATTGGCCTCGAAATAATACGAACAATAAATAGTTCTATAGCTATACTTATGATGGCTACTAACACGGTAACTACAATTATAACGATATGAGTAGATTTCCCATCGTCTATAATCGATTGCCCGTCATCCGTAATTTCTTCCTTCGTTACTGTAAGAGACTCTTCTAGCCTTGACCGAAATTCACTTTCTAATGGTTCTACCTCGCTTGTCATCTTCGTCATTGCTTGTTCTCTATTTCCAGCGTCATAAATAGAAAATACTGACTCTACCGATTCTTCCCATTGGTTTTTCATATGTATTAGTTCTTTAATCTCTTCATTATTACCATTTTTGGCAAGCTGTTCTTCTAACGTTTTGTTTTCTTCCTTTATTGCTTCATATCGCTGTTTATAATCAGCTGCATTATATAGTAAATATCCTCTAGCTAGCCCCGTTTGCTGTGCCAAATTTGCGTTTATTTCTTCAGCAACGCTAACATACGGTAGATCTTGCTCAATCATCTCTTCCACTTGATGATTTGTTTTGCCTACGAAAATAAAGTTATATATACCTAAGAGACAGCTTGAAATAATAACAATTGAAAAGCTTACATATAGCTTATTTTTTATATGCTTAAAATTCATTATTTTTTCCATCTACCCAAACCCCTTTTCAGATAAGATACTTCACAACCTCTATATGTGTTTTATCGGAATTATTTTTAGGTAAATGTATATCCTTTTTAATTTTTGTATAATTCAGTTTATTAAACAAGTTGTTTCTTTGATCTATGTTGCTTGAACAAGTATACTAATTATAGGAATTTTTGCAGTTTAGGATTTGAGGTTGGGTGAATTTGAAGAAGAAAAAAACTGGCGATCCCAGAATAAGAAGAACCATCGCGTTTTTAAAAAAATCCCTTATTCTTTTAATGAAAGAAAAACAGTTACATGAAATAACCATTAAAGATCTTTGTGAAAAAGCTGGAGTAACAAGACAAACATTCTATCTCCGATTCGATGATCTTGATCAATTTGTTCACTATGTTTCTAATTTAATACTTGAGGACTTTCATGAGAAGTTAGAGGTTAACGAATCGCAGACAGAGCTAAAAGATATGAATCTAGATAATTATACGATCTTTATCCGCCTGTTTGAGCATATCCTCGATAATCAAGCTTTTTATGAATCACTACTTGCTAAAAATACAGGATCTCCCTTCGCTACAGGCTTCAAAAAAGAACTCTATCATTTTATTGAAGCAGGGCTTTCGATGGTCTCTCCTAACGATGAAACTATAGCAGCACCAAGAGAAGTTATTATTGTATATACAACAGCTGCCTATTTTGAAGTCATCGTTTGGTGGATAAATAACAACTATCCTTATTCGAAAGAAAAAATGGCACAAATCTTACTTCACTTATCTGTTAAAGGTCCTTATAAATAAAAATAACCCAGCAATGTGCTAACTGGGTTATTTTTATTTATGTTAGAAAGCATTGACTACACTTCTATAAAGCGGTCCAACCACCATCGATAACTAACTCAGCTCCCGTCATAAAGCGAGATTCATCAGATGCAAGGAATAACGCGCCATATGCCACATCTTCTGGCTTGCCTAAATAAGGAAGCTGTGTAAATGTTTGATAGTATTGCATCGCATCTTTCATAGAAGGTGCTGTCATCGGTGTTTCAATAATTCCTGGATGCAATGAGTTAACGCGAATATGATCTTTTGCATAATCTACTGCTGCTGACTTAGATAAGGATCGAAGTGCACCTTTCGCTGCAGTATATGGGCTTGTCCCAGCCATTCCAACAATTCCCCCGATAGAAGAAATATTAATGACAGATCCTCCACCTTGTTTTTGCATTTCTGGAATGACATACTTCATCCCTATAACACAGCCATTCAAATTAATATCCATTACTTTATTCCATTCATTCATTTCCATTGTTGCAATGGTCTCTGGGCTAGATACACCAGCGTTATTTACCAAAATATCAATTTTTCCATATGCTTTCAGCGCTTCAGCAATGACCTGCTTCCACTCTTCCTCTGACGTAACATTATGTTGAAAGGCTATTGCATCTCCACCATTATCCTTTATATCATCTATTACTTTATTTAATAGATCTGTTTGAATATCAGTTGCAATAATTTTTGCTCCTTCTTCAGCAAATAGCTTTGCTTCCATTGCCCCCATGCCATTGGCAGCTCCGGTAATTAACGCTACCTTATTATCTAATCGACCCATGTTCCTCATCCCTTCTTAGAAAAGAATTTGTTTTACAGATGAAGTATATCATTTAAGTTGTTTAATTGACAAATAATTTACTTGGTGTAAATTATTAAAAGATGTCGTTTTTATCCTATAGGAAGAACGCTTCATTAGTTCCGTATAGAAAGGATGACTAGTATTCATTTTTTTATAACTAAAAGAGCTTATAGAAGGAACCTCTTGGTTATCTACAAGCTCTTTTTTACGCTACAACTATTTGTTTTTCGTGTACGAACGTCCTTCTTCCGTAGGCGTATTATAGTCCAACCCTTCCTCTATTGAAGGAGAGCTTTGTTCATATGATCATACAAATATTAATGGTGCTTAGTCACGCACAACTTTATAGTATCCTTTTCAATAGGACTTTTATCTAACCTCTTGCCCAAAAGCGCTGTTTCGTCATTGCTTTAATAAATTCATCTGCAAACAATTCTGATGTCTGCTCTATTAGCACACCAGGCTGACCATCTATGCCTAAAGATTCAATAATGGTAGAAGATTCCTCAGAAGCACCAATGGGTTTATAGTGATTATAAGATTCTACAACATAGGATTTTGTTTTCCAAATAAAATCATTTCCCATATGATCTCCACCTACAACATACAATCCATCATATAAAAGAGGAGAACCCGTCAAAAAGCTATTATCCACCTTCCACTTTTCCCCGTTCTCCCCTGTGACCGTTCCTAAATCTTTAGCAATCATTACTGGCTGAAGTCCTACTGCTTTCCATTGATTCAATATTGCCCTCGTTACGCTCTCGTTAAATCCTTGGCCAATAATTACACCTACACGCAACGTATCAGGACGAAATATTGTATTTGCCATGCTCACAGCTGGTGATTTCTTGGTTACCGTCGACGCTTCAACATCTGGAATCTCTGCACCAACATTTCGAGCCACACTAGCTGCCAATTTACTACTGATACGTCCTAACATATTTACTACCTGTTGTCTTACAGATATACTATTGACTTTCCCTAATTCAAAACTAAATGCATCAATGATGTGCTCTCGTTCAACCTTTGTCATACTATTCCAGAACAGACGAGCCTGTGAGAAATGATCCATAAAGCTCCTTGCTGTTGCCCTAATTTTTATGCCTTCGACTGCGGAAGGATAGGTTACATAACCGCCTTCACTACCTGGTACAGTATAAGGTGTATTATTCGTAAGGGAATTATTATGATAAGCAACCTGCCCTTTATCGATAGTAATTCTAGCAGCACCATCTCTCTGGTTATTATGAACAGGACAAATGGGTCGATTTATTGGCAGTTCTTTAAAATTGGTTCCTACTCTGTAAAACTGCGTATCTGTATAAGAAAACAAACGCCCTTGCAGCAATGGATCATTCGTAAAATCAATACCTCGAACAATATTACCTGGATGAAGTGCTAGTTGCTCCGTTTCTGCAAATACATTATCAACATTTTTATTTAGCGTCATCTTTCCAATGATTTGAACAGGAACATCTTCTTCTGGCCAAATTTTCGTTGAATCTAAAATATCGAAATCAAAATTAAATTCATCCTCTTCTTCAAGTACTTGAATCCCTAGTTCCCATTCTGGGTAATTGCCTGCTTCAATGTTCTCCCATAAATCTCGTCTATGATAATCAGCATCAGCCCCTCCAAGCTTTTGTGCTTCATCCCAAATTAAAGAATGAACCCCTAGCTTCGGTTTCCAATGAAACTTTACAAACCGTGATGTTCCCTCTTTATTTACGAAGCGAAAGGTATGTACACCAAACCCTTCCATCATTCGAAAGCTTCTAGGTATCGTACGATCAGACATAATCCACATCATCATATGTGCTGATTCTTGATTATTTGCAATGAAATCCCAAAATGTATCGTGTGCCGTTTGTCCTTGTGGTATTTCATTATGAGGCTCTGGTTTTACAGCATGTATGAGATCTGGAAACTTAATACCATCTTGAATAAAAAAGACAGGAATATTATTTCCTACTAAATCAAAATTCCCCTCTTCTGTGTAGAACTTTGTAGCAAACCCTCGTACATCACGATTGGTTTCATTCACACCTCTTGAACCCGCTACTTGAGAAAAACGAAGAAAAACAGGTGTCTTTACAGATGGGTCCTGCAAGAACTTTGCCGTTGTTAGCTTTTCTTGAGACTCATATACCTGAAAATAACCATGGGCTGCATAACCGCGAGCATGAACAACACGCTCTGGTATACGCTCGCGATCAAAGTGAGTCATCTTTTCACGCATCATAAAATCTTCTAAAAGCTGCGGTCCCCTAATCCCTGCTTTTAACGTATCCTCATCATTGGAAACTTTAACACTTTCTTCTGTAGTCATAATCTTTCCATAGTTATCCCTTACAAATTCATTCAACTGCTCTTGCTTTTTATTCTCATGTTTCCGTTCACTTTCTTTTCCCACGATGTAAACCTCCTCTTTCGATGCTTGAAAAAGCACATGATTCTACAATAGATTCTATTCTCTAAAAATAGAATTATTCAAAAAAGAGGAGATGGACAATCAATAGTTGACTATGAGTGAATATATGATGCTTTACAGTATGTGATACCAACAAGTGAAAATAGCCTGTTCCCTTCATTTAGCCTTTCATATTAAATTTTTCAAATTTATCGCTGCTACCCTTTCTTATAAAAAATCCATGTACAATAATACTGAAATGCGTCCTGCATCATGTCTTGTTGTATGATGAATAAATACAAAAAGTAGCCACAACGCTGCAGCTACTTTTTATGTAATGACAAATATACTATTCTTCATCGTCTAGATAGCGATTAGACAATTTCTCCTTATGTACTTGAAATACTTCTTCTAACGAAATATTATATTTGTTTGCAATCACTGTAACATTGCCCAGTACATCCCCAAGTTCTTCTATTAATTCTTGCTTATTTTCCTCGAAAGTATTATTTGCTTCATCGGGACGATCACGACCGATTTCTAGTGACCTTATCGCTCTCGCTACTTCCCCAGTTTCCTCCGCTAGAAAACCGATTCGAATAAATACATTTAAATTAGACCATCCTCGATGATTATAATAATCCTTTACCCATTTCTGCCATTGTTCTATATTCATTACCCATCCTCCCTTTTCACTAAAATACTAACATACCATACATGCTAATGTGCAAGACAAGTTTAGAGTTATGAAAAAATATAAGTCAGCCATTAAAACCCATAGATAGACGATGATTCCTATACCGAAGTGGGATAAAGTGTACTGATCAAGGAAATTTATAGGAACAATTGTAATAATTCACATAATCCTTCTATAATAGAATAAAGGAAGCATAAAATGATAAAAGGGGGAGTTATTGTTGGTAGACAAACAAGTTCAAAAAAGAGGCTGGAAACATTTCACTATTTTCACTATCATTGTAGGCTTGATTGTAGGAACTGCCTCTGTTATATCTGATAACTTATTTTTGCTTGATGACATATCATTTACTAAATTTGTTGTTTCCTATTTATCCATTATGATTAACTCCTTGCCAATGTGGTTTATATTAGCAATGTTTGTAGGCTATACATTTTCAAAAAGCTTGAAGGAAGCAGCTTTATTTGCAGTCATTTATACAATTGTTGCAATTACATTTTATTTTGTAATTGGCTATTTTTATGATGATAATGCAATCTCAACGCCTATTACTACATATGTAGAGTGGTATGGAGCTTCTGCGCTAGGAGGGATTATTGGTGGTGTTATTGGGTTCTTCCTAAGAAAAACACCATTTGTATTATTAATCTTACTTGCAGGCTTGCTTTTTCAATTATATATAAATGGTATGAGTAGTTGGAATAACATTATTGGTATATCACAAAATATTACCTTTTGTTTAATGATATTATCCATTCTTATTTACTTAGTTACTAGCAAAATAAGTAGTTGTCCAAAAACGCAGCTCCCTAATAGCATATCTAAATAAACGATTAATAAAAACAACTAACGAATACAGAAAAATTTTAAGCAAAGCAAAAAGGACAAGTGGTTTGATAACTCCTAACAATAGTTCCGTGTCTATTTGTACATGGATCTGTTATGAACTTCTTTAGTTCACTCCCAACTTCTTTGTATTGCCTTTAATTGCAGTGAATCTAGTGAAAAAATACAGAGATATTTTCGAGAACGCGAATATTCTAAGCAAATTCTCATTTAACACTTAGCAAAATCTCAGATTAATTCCTTATTTTGTTAATAAAGGAGTTGGATAAAAAATGAAAATTAGTGTTCTGGTAATTAGTTTACTATTACTTACTTCATGTAATGGAAGCTATCAATCATTAGTGAGTAAGAAGACCGAACAAGCACCTCTCTCTCACCAATCAGATCATCCATTACAAGATTTAGTTGAATATCCCATTATTAGCGATGTGGTCGACATGAAAGAAATGGATTGGGATATAACAAAAGATAATCTTTATAAACGCGTTATCCTTTTTAAAAAGAATGGTGAAATAAAATATAAATCAATTTATATTAAAAAAACCAATAGGTTAAAGCTAGTGAAACTTGATGAAGGACTTCTTTATAATGAAATTATCCAATAATTAACGATATTATCATATCGAATTTAGTTTGAGAAATAAATAAATAATAATAACCATATTTGCGGGCGCAGCACACGACTATTTAACAGGGTGATATCTATTCGAAATAGAGGAGCGCATATTCTAGTACAATAGCAGTTCTTGGAGCCATTGTACTGCCAATAACCTCAGGAGATACAGCGTTTCGTGCCGCTCGTTCTGTTATTGCTGACTACCTTAAACAAAAAAGTGTTTAACCGATTAGCCATAGCCGTTCCGTTGTTTATCACTTCTTATTCCTTAACGAAAATTGACTTTAATCTTCTTTGGAGATACTTCTCTTGGGCAAACTAAGCAACAGCCGAAATCGCACTTTGAATTGCAACTATGTATATTTAATCGATGATTCCAACCATTTTTTATGAGTTATATGGTTTTTGTTTATATCTTAAATGCGGAAATTGGTTTCCGTTTAGAGCTTCGTCTATCATTTATAATAGGTGCAATTTACAGTGATGCTTACTTTTTTGTTCTTAAAAAAGCAAAGGAAAATAAAGCAAACAAATTGGACGTAGATATGTAAACAATTAGTAAGGGGCTGGGACATAACTAGCCCTTATGAAGTTAAAAAAGATTCCAGTTATCAAAAAATGATAGCTG
>NZ_BAAACY010000081.1:0-22624 GCF_039521925.1 Virgibacillus salarius
AGGGCTTTTTTTATGCATCCGGACTCTGCTTCGATATCCCCTCAAATTTCTCCCTTACAGGAATGCTCCTCATTTATCTAAAATATTCCCTTTCATTGTATGCCTGCAACTATCAAGTAGTGAAAACAACTAATTTTAGACATTTTTTAAGACCATGGAATGGATAGACGTGTAAATGCTAGCGCTATAAATTATTGGGTCATCTTGTTATTTATGTAAAGCTTAGTTCTTTAAGTATCAATCGAGTTAAAAAACTTGACAAAAAAATTTAATTGTGCTATAATTTACTTTTATGAAATAAAATTATATAATAGAGTTCTCTTGGCCAAGGGAACTCTATTTTTTTGTTCAAAATAAAGGAGTGTATTTGTGTGAAGCAAGGTGAGTCAAGTTTAACTTCATTAATATCAGCGTTTGGCAGATCCTATCATAGTCAGTTTGATACCCCTAAAATCTTTAACGATTATATAGCAAAAGAGTTAATTTCGCAGGAAGAATTTAATAATATCAAAGAAAATATGGTACAAGGCATAGACTTCTTCAGCCATGATATCGCAAAAAAGTTTAAAGGGGATACAGAAGAAATATTAAAATGGATTACACAGGTTCAACTATCTCCAACACCCCTGGCTCGTGCCAGGTATTGTGAAAAGGTATTACTTAATGAAGCTATGTTAGAGTTAGAACAATACGTGATACTTGGTGCAGGTTTAGATACGTTTTGTTTTCGACATCCAGAACTGGAAAACACCTTAGAGATATTTGAAGTTGATTTTTCTACTACACAGGAATTTAAGAAAAAAAGACTGGATGAAGCTGGTTTTAAAGTTCCAAGTAATCTACATTTTGTTTCTATGGATTTTACCAAAGCATTCTCCGATCAACAACTAAGAAAGGAAGGATTTGATACTAAAAAAACTTTCTTTAGTCTTTTAGGTGTTTCTTATTATTTAACGAAAGAACAAATTTCAAATTTAATAAATAATTTATTCGCCAAAGTCCCGTCAGGAAGTTCCATAGTTTTTGATTATGCTGACGAAAAACTCTTTGAAGAAAAAGGCATCTTTAATAGGGTCGAAAATATGGTGAAAATCGCTGCAGCAAGTGGTGAACCAATGAAGTCATGTTTTTCTTATGATGAAATTGTGGGGATGTTAGAAAAATCCGGTTTACTTATTAATGAACATTTAGCACCCGATACAATTAATGAACTTTATTTTAACGATCGAAAAGACTATCTATCAGCCTTTGAAATCATTCATTACATGCATGCTATAAAAAAATAAAGCATATAAAAAGATACTTAATACCAGTTAAAAGGAAGTACCTATAAAGTGACTAAATAACTCTCAAGCAAGCTTTTCCTGGGAAATTTCCTGTTAATGGATATTTCCTGCCTTGCTTTTTCGAGAGCTACCTAAATAAAGGAATTTTCACCTTGGTATAGTTGCAAAGGTAAAGCTTTGACCCTGTTTTTATTACACAAAATGAGTTAAGAATTAAATAATAAGATATAAGCTATTCCTGCCACATCTGTACTTATAAACCAACGACGTTATTAAGACCTGGATATCTTCTTTATCGAAATCCCATATTAGCCTCTAGAAAAAAACTATATGACTAAAACACAACCTGAAGGTAATTCTTAACAACTTAGGTAAAAAAATCAAACCTTTTAACGGGTCTATAGGGGGGAGCGTCTATGAATTTATCTGATATTTTGAATTTCCAATTATTACCCAAGTCCAACTCAGTGATGGAACTACTCAGTTTAAATGAAAAAACTAAAGAACAAGGCTTGGTTCTCACACCAGATGATATAAAAACATTAGTTGTGTTCAGGAATAAAGTACTTCGTGACTATGCGAGAGTTGAGCTGGGCATTGAAGTGCTACAGGAGTTAATTAAGGTATTTTCTTCTTCCCCTTATATGGAAAAGGATCATTATGTTGATACACTTAATGAGCTCCAGGAGATTTTTTATTATCTTAGAAATGAAACAGAAGATAAGGTGGAGGACATAAAACTTATTATGAAGATGAACGATTATTTTAATGGATCCTGCGCAGGATCTGTAGAGCTATTAAGAAGTAAAATGGAAGAACTTGCAGAGAATTTCAAAAAGGACATGATGTGTCTTGATTCTTTATTTGAAGGTGATGAATCAGCGTGGGATTAGATAACACACAAGATTGTTCTCGCTCAGTTTCCAATATTATTATCGATCGATCTCGGTTAAAACGAAATAACTATATACTGTCTCTTCTGCAGGAAGGTCAGCGGGTGGGAGCGATTACCAGTAAGAAGGCTTATCAGATACAGGGTGAGATTATGCAGGTTCTGCAACAATTGATACGAAAGTATACTCAAGGGAAAAGTACGTCGGTGACATCGGAAACTGCGGAAGATATCATGGTATCTCTGATATACGCTATGGATGTATATGTCCTTCATTTTAACAACTCTGAAGAAGCTATTGTTCATTTAAATTTTGAGAGCATAAAGGATATACATGCTAAAGGTGTTGAATTACTTCGCCAATACTATGAGGACGCAAAGCAACTGTATCAAGAAATGAAAAAGATAAGATTAGCTGTGCCAGTGGATGCCTATAATATGACCATTGATGAATCATTACCTGTATTTATGAAACAGTATAATATTATTTTTGGGGCGCAAAATACAATGGCTAGTATCGACTATCCTTTAGCCATTGATGATATGCGACTTCAGGGTGTTATTTATATTAAACAATATTTAGAACGACTACGAATAGAGACAAAGTTCTGCCAATTTTTTAGTCATCAGGATTTAATGTATGTCTTAACGAATTTTGGGAAGATATACCACTTTAATTATCACGTAGAGCTATTTAACATATTTGAATTAATGGTAAACAATGCTGTTTTTTCACTTCTAGCTGGTAAGAAAGCCAGTCAAGTTAGAATCTCTGAAACTCAATATAAACAGTTAAACCGCATGTTAATAGCCTGTTGTGCAGATCAAAGATCTAAGTTGATTCATGAATCGATCAATCAGTTACAAAAAGAGCTACAAACGGATCAAGCACTTACCCATTATATTGATCTGTACCGTAATGAATTGGTTCAAAGGGTAAATAACGCAGCTAAAATCGGTAGTTTCGAGATAATGATTATTAGAGAAATCGAAGAGCACAAAAAACCAATGGTCTTAATGTTGAATGAGAATAATCGAATGAGTGATATTCAAATGCGGAATTTAGTAGATCGCATCACTGGAAGTGACAACACAGAAAAAAAAGTACAACTAATTCGAAGGTATTTTGTTTCACTGCATGATTACCTAGATTTACTAAATTCAGGATGTCTGTTTGCTGATGAATATGATGCGCTTTTTGATACCTTAGGTGATGTCGAACTAGCTATTTTAGCCAAAATCGTATTTTACGAGAAATTACGGGGGGATATTCGAGGTTTTCGATTCGTTGTTGCTGACGGTGTTGAAGCAGAGAGCGAGTGGGAAATGCATTATATTGGATTTATGCAGCAGTTGGATGGTGAGCGGATCGAAGCTGTTGAGCATCTTATCTACGATATTGATTATGAAGATCTATCATTTTATTGAGTAAAACCTATAGAATGAGGATGATTGTATAGACAGATACATCTAATCTTATTTTTGGAAGTTAATCTATATCAGTTATTCTCTTTATTTATAACAGCTTGGCTATCATTAAATTTAATCGTTATGTACAAAATATATATTTCATAAAGTGTACATTCAATCAGTGGGGGTTTTATTTATCCCCCGCTGATTGGTAGCACCAAAAGTGGATGACTCAAAGGCCTTTGAACCCATCAGACATTTCCTTGCAGTCGATCCCTCACTTACCAATAGTTTGAAGACGAGGTATTATTGCCAATTATCTGTGAGGTAACATATTTCATGTTGAAAAGAATAATGAGACATTTTTGCAATTTATTTTTTCAATAGTCATGGTAATAGATTGTCATAAGTTAATGCTGGGGGCAACATACTATTTTTGCAAGCATAGCATTAAGTGCGCAATGTTTAACAAAGCAACTAACAAACAAGTATGAGCGTTTTCATAAGGACTTGATGATATTGTGTAAATGGCAATATTTTTCTATATTTAAAAGTACATCTATAGATTTGGAAGAAGCGAAATCAAATGATATTCGTATAGGCTAGACTTTTTAAGTTCTGTAATTTGGCTAAATAAAGGGAAAAGAAATAAGATTATATTTTTAGCAAATTAGAAGAAATCTGTAGTCATCATCTGCGTTAAACTGAAGAAAACAAAAAAGGGAGCAGATTATATGAAAAAAACCCAAAAGGATTTGCAACTACCACCTATTGTTTCACGAGATGAATGGCTTATCGCTCGTAAGGAATTGCTGGCAAAGGAGAAGGAGTTCACTATAGCGCGGGATAGACTGAATGCTATGCGTCGCCAACTCCCAATGGTAGAGATTAACAAGGATTATGTCTTTGATAGCCCGCATGGTAAAACAAGTCTGCTTGATCTGTTTGAAGGACGTCCGCAGCTGATTGTGCAGCACTTCATGTTCGACCCTGATTGGGAGGCAGGTTGTCCTGCTTGCTCTCTCGCTACGGACAACGTCGGTCATCTGTCTCACCTACATGCACGAAACACGTCACTGGCTATGATATCCCGTGCTCCACTCTCAAAGATCCAACATTATAAGAAGCGTATGGGGTGGGACATTCCTTGGTACTCATCCTTTAATAGTGACTTTAATTATGATTTCCATGCTACATTAGACGAATCTGTGACTCCAATTGAATACAACTATTTGACTAAAGAAGAGCTTATGGAAAAGGGCGTACCCCTCGATTCTGAACAGTCCATGGAAGTTCCTGGTTTCAGTTCCTTTCTTCGCAATGGTGATAGAATTTTTCACACGTATACCACTTATGCCCGTGGAACTGACATATTAATTGGAACCTTCAACTACCTCGATTTAACAGCTCTTGGTAGGCAAGAGGATTGGGAAGATCCATCTGGACGCAGTGATGGCAATGGGAAGACATGGCTTCGTCGTCATGACGAATATGAACACTCTTTGGAAATGAATGCTTGTTGTCCTTCAAAAAAGAAAAATCTATAATCCATGTAGTTCATCTATGTATATGAATAGTAGTTAACAGAGGAAGCGATAGATTTGTCTTGATAAGAGAGGTAGCTTGTTTTGCCTCAACGCAACGGGTTATGAGAAAAACAGAAACATCGGAGTTAAAATATATGATGGCCCAATAGATCACGTGTGATATATACGTATTTATCTCAAATGTTTTTAGATTACGGATGTCTCCGTTTTTGCACATTAGCTATAGGTAAGCAAAATGCTGTAATAATAAAATATGTAGAACACCTAAGCGACTTTTGAAGGAGTTACTCTACCAAAATGTCGCTTTTTTGGTGTGTCTAAATTTTGGAGTAGGGAGAGTGAAATTATAACATTATATACGCATATCCATTTACGGAGATACAAACAAAGTAAAGGGCTGGGTATGCAGAGAATCATTACCCAAATTTAGATGTGCAGTTAGAGAAAGAGGAAATTCAAATATCCGTTTTATCTGTGCTTTTGAATAAAGCTATATAACTAGGACTAAAAATAAAATAGAAAATTTATTGCTAAATGTCATCATAGCCACTGTTTGTAATCCTCTACTGACGAATGTCTCACCTTATATTACAAAAGCAGGAGGATTTTTATGATTGGTTTTGATCGTTTATGATTGACTATGAATGAAAATGATTGTATTATTTATGTAAGCGATTAATTCATGAATAGAGGGATACTTATAATGTTAACGATCGAACGTCAAGAGCTAATCATTGGACTGTTGAAAGCGAAAGAGATCGTGTCTGTTCGTCAGATTTGCGAGTCAACAGGGGCATCTGAATCAACCATACGTCGTGATCTAACTGAATTAGAAAATAAACAATTGATCAAAAGGGTGCACGGCGGTGCTTCTCTGTTAAAGAAGAAGCTAGAAGAACCAACACTTTTAGAAAAGACAGCACAATTTCAAATAGAAAAAGAGGCGATCGCGAGTAAAGCTGCCACTTTTATTGAGGATGGAGATTCTATTTACCTAGATGCAGGCACCTCCACCATGCAAATGATTCCTTTGCTACAAGGTAAGTCAGTTGTCGTTGTCACAAACGGAATCCCACATGTACAGCTCCTTATTGAGTATGGAATCGAAACATATGTCATTTCAGGAAAGGCAAAAAAAGGGACGGCTGCCTTAATTGGAACAAAAGCGGTTGATGCCATCAAGGAATTTCGTTTTGACAAATGCTTTCTCGGTATAAATGGTATTCATGCAAGTCAAGGATTCACCACACCAGATCCTGAGGAAGCAAATGTTAAACAAGCCGCAATCAAGCAATCACAAGCAAGCTTTATATTAGCAGATCCAACAAAATTCGGAGAAGTATCCTTTGCAAGTGTAGCAAATATTGAAAACGCCACCATCATCACAACAGATGGGATATCAACAGAACAACATGAAAAGATTGCAAAATTAACAACTTTAGAGGTGGTGTCACAATGATTTATACCATAACCTTGAACCCTGCCGTTGACTATGTTGTAAAACTTGAATTAGTGGAGCAAGGAACAATTAATAGAAGTCAGGATGATTACAAAGAAGCAGGCGGAAAAGGTATTAACGTATCCCGTGTATTAAATCGCTTAGGAACAACAAGCACGGCTTTGGGCTTTGTTGGCGGTTTTACTGGAAAATTCATTACAGATTATTTGGAAGAAGTTGACATCGTCCATGATTTTGTCTCCTTACAAGAAGACACAAGAATTAATATAAAGCTAAAAGCTGGTAATGAAGAGACAGAGATAAACGGAAAATCACCTACCATCACAGAAAAAAACTACAACTCGTTTGTAAACAAGCTACGAGGCTTAACAACCGAAGATATTGTTGTGCTAGCAGGTAGCTTGCCAACCTTTCTTCCTGATGATACCTACCATTCCATCATAACAATGCTGAACGCACAAGGTGTTTCGGTCATTTTAGATACAAGTGGATTGGCTTTAGAGCAAGCTATCAAAGCAAGCCCAGCATTTATTAAGCCGAATAACTATGAACTTGCAGAGCTATTTTCAGAAAAAGCGGAAACAGATCAGGACATTGTTAGACTTGCGAAGAGATTACATGAAGAAAACCGAATTGATCATGTATTCGTATCGATGGCAAAAGAAGGGGCTATTTATGTAGGGGAAGCTGGAACCTTTAAGCTAAGTGCTCCAAAAGGACAAGCCATTCACTCTGTTGGTGCAGGGGACTCATCTGTAGCAGGCTTCCTTTATAAATGGCAGCAAACCACTAATGCTGTTGAAGCGGCTAGATACGCTGTTGCTTCAGGAAGTGCCACGGCATTTTCTAAGACATTGTGTACAAAGGATGAGGTCGAGAAACTATTAGCCGAGGTTCATGTAACAGCAATATAGAAAGAAACATCATCGAGAAGGGATGAGGTCTATGAATATCACAGAATTATTAAAGCAAGATATTATGATTTTGGAAGTGAAAGCAAACTCAAAAGAGGATGTTATTCAAGCAATGGCTGATCGCTTAGGTCAAGCAGGAAGACTGAATGACAAAGAAGCATATATCGAAGCAATATGGAATAGAGAAAAACAAAGTAGTACAGGGATTGGAGAGGGTGTTGCGATTCCTCATGCCAAAACGAGTGCCGTGAAGACACCCGCTATTGCCTTTGCTCGTTCGAGAGCAGGAGTAGAATTTGATTCATTAGATGCTCAGCCTGCCCACTTATTCTTTATGATTGCGGCAAGTGAAGGAGCAAATAATGATCATCTGCAAACATTATCCAGATTATCCACTTTATTAATGGATGAAGATTTCCGTAAAAGGTTAATGGAAGTGGAAACGGAGGAACAAATCATCAACATTATTGATGCGAAGGAAAAAGAAAAGCTAGGGAAAGAAGAAGAGGCTACTTCAACAAGCGGTCCTGAAATCCTTGCTGTAACGGGGTGTCCAACAGGAATTGCTCATACGTTTATGGCAGCAGATGCTTTAAAGGATAAAGCGGAAGAGCTTGGCGTTTCGATAAAGGTGGAAACGAATGGATCTGATGGTGTGCAAAATCGTTTAACAGAAGAAGATATTGCAAATGCGAAAGCAATTATCGTTGCCGCAGATACAAAGGTAGAATTGGAGCGTTTCGCCGGTAAGCAAGTGTTACAACGAGGAGTAACGGACGGTATCCGTAAACCGGAAGAATTAATTAACATGGCACGGAAAGGTGATGCACCTGTCTATCAAGGTGATAGAAATAACTCCAGTACTAGCTCTGGCGGAACAGGAAAAGGCTTCTATAAACATTTAATGAATGGTGTATCCAACATGCTTCCATTCGTTGTTGGTGGAGGGGTATTAATCGCTATTTCCTTCTTTTTTGGTATTCATTCTGCGGAACCAGACCACGCTACGTATAACGAGTTTGCCGCTGCATTAAAAGCAATAGGTGGCGATTATGCCTTTGGATTAATGGTAGCAGTACTAGCAGGTTTTATTGGAATGAGTATTGCAGATAGACCAGGTTTTGCCCCAGCTATGATTGGTGGTTTCATGGCCTCCATGGGTGGTGCAGGTTTTCTTGGTGGCTTAATTGCCGGTTTCTTAGGTGGTTATGTGGTTGTTCTAGTGAAGAAGCTGCTTGCGGGTTTACCGAAATCCTTTGATGGTATAAAAACGATTCTGTTTTATCCTGTTATCAGTGTTTTTGTTACAGGCTTACTCATGTATTTCGTTATCATTGAGCCAATTGCTTGGATCATGTCTGGGTTAGAAGGCTGGCTAGGAAGTATGTCCGGTGTGAACGCCATGCTATTAGGGCTTATTCTCGGTGGTATGATGGCCGTTGATATGGGAGGCCCTATTAACAAAACAGCTTTTACATTTGGAATCGCCATGATTGAAGCAGGAAACTTCGGCCCACATGCTGCAGTAATGGCTGGAGGTATGGTTCCTCCTCTAGCGTTAGCACTTGCGACAACCTTCTTCCGCAATAAATTCACACAGGAAGAACGAGATGCAGGGAAAACAAACTATGCCCTAGGCGCTTTCTTTATTACAGAAGGTGCAATTCCTTTCGCTGCGGCAGATCCAGGAAGAGTGATTCCTTCCCTTGTGGTAGGGTCCTCGATCGCAGGTGGTTTAGCTTTACTGTTTGGGGTCGGTCTACCAGCACCTCATGGTGGTATATTCGTTATTCCGACAGTAGAAGGTAGCTGGCTACTGTATCTTGTAGCAATTGCAATAGGATCTATTGTCTCAGCATTAATGATTGGATTATGGAAAAAACCTTTAAATAAAAGTTAGGGAAGAAGCTGAGACATAGCCAAATTAAGCATCTCAAAACGATAAATTCTATTAAATAGTTATCTAGCTTTAAAGCGTTGGGTAACCCACTTTTCATCTAAACACGAACCAGAATTATAAACTTCCTTCTGTCAAAATAGACAGCGGAAATAAAAATTGTGCTTAGGCGGCCTTTACTCTTTATTCCAAGGGGTTTAAGGCCGTTTATTTGTTATATTATAATTGACAACATACCTATAAGGGTATAATATAAGTTTAATAGATGATAATTACTCACTGAAACATGGGAACGATTGAATGATAGCGATCATTGGAGGATTAGAATAAAACGTATTGTAGGAAAGTTAAGAAGAATTTTAAGGGAATAAAGGCTGCAAATCAGTTATTAAGCAATTATTGCATCAAGAAATTCCCCCTTTTGATGGTTTCATTATTATCTCCAATGTAGTTGAATGTGTTTAAGATGCTGACAAACTGGTAAAAGCACTGGAACCTTAGAAAAAAATCTCTAAAAGACAGATAAACTACTGGTATTATCCCTCTTGGGTAGACATAAAAAAAGAGCGAATAGTATTACATTCTTAATAGTCTTTCTGGATTGAGTAGTTCCCGTGCTACATAATTAGTTAAAAACCTTAAAGTAATCGATATGATTGAAGAAGACGTCTTATAATTTTTTTGATAAAATAATACCCCATATGGTATTACAAGAATTTCTCAGTTCCGTACTTTAATAGATAAGGAGTGGTATTATGGCAAAGAAAATTTTAATAGTAGGAGGAGTAGCTGGAGGAGCCTCAGTTGCTGCAAGACTAAGACGATTAGACGAGAGTGCAGAAATTATTATGTTTGAGAAAGGTCCACATATATCCTTTTCTAACTGTTCTTTACCTTATTATATAAGTGGCATTATTGAAGATAGCGAATCATTGGTATTATCAAGTCCAAAAACCTTTAAAGACCGCTATAATATCGAAGCAAGAGTTAATAATGAAGTCGTCGAGATTAAGCGCGATAAGAAATTGATTATAGTCAAAGATACAACAACTGATCACACCTACGAAGAACATTATGATAAGCTTGTTCTTTCTCCAGGTGCAGCACCTATTCGGCCAAATACAATAGAGGGAAGTAACCAGTTGAACGTATTTACGGTTCGAAATGTAGTAGATATCCAACGGCTTAATGCTTATGTGAAAGAAAATGACCTAAAAGATGTTGCCGTAATAGGTGGGGGTTTTATTGGAGTTGAAATAGCAGAAAATCTTCATTTAGCTGGTATCCATGTTTCCGTAATAGAATTTGCTAATCAAATCATGACACCATATGACTATGATATGGCACAAATCCTTCACAAGGAAATGGTGGATCATGGTATAAATTTAATAGTCAATGATGGATTAGCTAAAATTGGTAATAATTTTATCGAAACGCAATCTGGTAAACAAATCGATGCACAAGCAGTGGTATTAGCAATTGGCGTGAGGCCTGAAACAAAACTAGCGGAAAATGCTGGTCTTGCAATTGGTGAAACTGGTGCTATAAAAGTAGACCATAATTATTTAACAAGTGATACAAATATTTATGCAGTTGGAGATACTATTGAAGTGTATCATCGATTATTGCATAAACCAACACGTCTTGCTTTAGCAGGACCTGCCCAAAAACAAGCAAGAGCTGTAGCAGATCATATTTGCGGTATAATAAATCGAAACTTAGGTGTGATAGGATCGTCCTCCATTCATTTGTTTGATCTAAATGCAGCAGCAACGGGATTGAACGTAAGAACAGCAGAAGATGCAGGATTTAGCTATGATTCTGTTTATATCATGCCAGGCGACAAAGTAGGTTTAATACCCAATAGCAATGTTATGCACTTTAAGTTAGTATATGAAACACCGACAGGCAAAATTCTTGGGGCGCAAGCGATTGGTAAAGGGAACGTTGATAAACGAATCGATGTTATTGCAACGATGATTACTTTAAATGGAACATTAGATGATCTAAAAGATCTAGAATTGACTTATTCTCCAATGTTAGGCACAGCTAAGGATGTTGTAAATCATGCGGCACTAGTGGCACTAAATCAATTAAACGGAAAATATCGTGAAGTAAAAGTGTCTCAAGTTCGCGAACTAGTGGAGAATAGTGCATTCATTATTGATGCTCGTGAAAAAAATGAATATCATGCTGGCCATTTGAAAAATGCAATCAATATTCCATTAAGTGAATTTAGAAATAGGCTTGATGAAATTCCAAAAGATAAACCAGTTTATGTTCATTGTCGCTCAGGTCAACGTAGTTATAACATGGTAATGGCCTTACAAAACTTAGGCTTTACTAACGTATTGAATATATCCGGCTCCTATCTTGGTATTAATTTATATGAATATTTTAATGATCTCGTAACAGGCAGAGAGAAAATCGTAACAGAATATAACTTTAAATAAACGTAATTTGTTGACATTGGTGTTATTTTCCCATTCTCTTGAAAAGATTCATTGGTCTATTTTCGTATAAATTTAGTAAAGATTAAATACGATAAAATAATAAATGTCGATATATTCTATAAAGCAGATTCTTAACTACTCAGCTTCCTCACGGAGGCTTTTTTTAATTACTAGTCTGAAAAAATAATCTAGCATTATATCACATGTTATAATATTTATGACAAAACTGTTAAATTTTTGAATATATAGAGGTTTAAACATATTTAAATAGAAATATATAAACGTACCAAAAAAATATATTATAAAGGAGATCATTTATTATGTTTACAAAAAAACTAGTAACCGTAGCAACTACTGTAGCACTAGGTTGTGGATTAACTGTTGGCATTACTCCCGCTTTTGCGGATTCTAATGAGGCTTCCGCGAATTATACAACACATACTACGATCAAGAAACAAGAACAAATACCCTTTACAGGTTATGTTATTTCAGTGGATGGTAATTATCTAGTTGTTGCAAATACAACTACAAAAGAAGAAGCACTTTCGTATCAAGATGATTGGTGGAAATTGGCTTCTCAAAATAAAATTTTAAGAGTTCCTATTTATGCTGAGGATCATTATCAATTAGGTGAAAAGGTAAATATACTCTCAGCAGGTTGGACTTTCTCCATTCCACCAATTGCTGTTATGCCTACTATTGAAAAAATTGCTGATTAAAACGTACCCTTAATAAAGATGTAAAGATATCTTTGTTTTAAGCTTCATTAAGTAGGAAGCCGATTTCTATTCAAATCGGCTTCTAATAATTAGTGCGACACAGACTCTGACATGTGTCAAGTTGTATACCGTACATACTATTTGTCATATATTTAAACGCATATTTTTTCTGTAAATGGAAGGTGAGATATAGTGTTAACTGAATTACAAAAAAAGTTTTTCTCAAAATTACAAATTACACCAAAAGAAAATGTGAAATTTGAAGATTTACATACCATTATTTTACAAATAGTAAATTTATTTCCTTATAAATACAGAAAAAGGAACGCATGTATTAGAAATGAAAAAAGGGAAGAATGGGGAAACCTCGCATTTTCTCGATTCAGACCTTACTGACACCTGATCTATTGGTTATGCTTTTTATTTAAACGCGATTAATGACAAAAAAGTGAATTATATACAAAATATGGTAATATAGCATCCTGAATCGCCAGTAAATAAGGGGAGTATTATTTGCAAATTAATTGATCACGGTCATATTGCACTAAGTTTTACAGAAATCTTGCATGGAAAGAAATCTAAAAAGAAATAACAGAGCAACAATATCATCAAATACTTAAAAATAAATTTAATATTTTGTTAGACACGTAATTTTTGATACAAGAAAGATGCCAATTGTACAGTTTACGATGGATTCAAAAGCAATCAACTCCTCATGCAGAGGAGCAAATACAATTAGTAAATCGAAGATCTACGGCCGTAAATAAAGGATGTGCAATAGGAAATATATTAAAGAAAAAAGATGTTCAAATAGATTATGTGTGACAATTTGAAGTACGGAATTATACATGAACGACTTGCATGAGCAAACTCCAATTGTAATGAAAGAGAAGTTTCTTTTTTATATTTAGTTCATTTGAAAATTCTAGTTTACATAATATATATTATAGGAAGTCAAAGATAAAATTTATTTTCCATCTCATAAACTAAGTATTGTTAAGATAGTGAGATATTAAATAAAATCGCTATGAGATCCAATAGCGATTTTATTCAGTTTCTAACTCAATTTAATTTAGATGGATCAATTTGTTTTAATGGCTGTTTTGCTGGCCCATCGATCACTTCTCCTGAATAGGAAAATCTGGAACCATGGCAAGGACAATCCCACGTGCGCTCAGCAGAATTCCATTCAACCTCACAGCCTAAATGCGTGCATGTTGTATCAACAGCATGCAAATTATTTTCAGTATCTTTATATACACCCGTACGATTTCCATTAATTCGTGTTACAGTTGCTTGGTCTCTAGCCAATTCAATCGAATTATTTCTAGTATTATCAAGCTTTCCCTGAATCATATGCTTTGCTACATCTGCATTCATTTGTGCGAATTTTCGAATGGATGGATCTGCTTTAAACCTTAACGGTGTAAATAATTCGTGATATGGACTTGACTGCTTCAAGATGTAATCGCTAATTATTTTTGCAGCAACCGTACCATTAGTCATCCCCCACTTACGAAATCCGGTTGCAACAAAAACCGCGTCTTCTGATTTTTTAATAGGCCCTATATAAGGAACTTTGTCTAAGGTAGTTATATCCTGTGCCGACCATCGATATTTTATCTGATCCACATGAAAATATTCGTTAGCAAACGTTTGCAATGCTTTAAAATGACTACGTGTTGATTTTCCTTGTCCAGTTTTATGATTTTCGCCACTAATTAGCCATAGGTCTTCCCCATTCCACTTGGTTGATCGTACCGATCTTGTTGGTGACTCCGCATTAATATACATCCCACCTGGAAACGGTTTATTTGATTGTATAGCCAGTATATAAGCTCGTTCCGTATACATTCTAGCAAAATAAAAGCTATTTCGGTCATAAAAAGGGAAATGAGATGCACAAATAACCTGTTTACACTTGATCCGATGTCCCCTTTTAGTCACGATAGATGGATATTTATTATATTCAACATCGATAGCTGTCGTATGTTCATAAAATTGTACGCCAAGCTCCTTACACGCATGAACCATCTTATTTAAATATTTTAATGGATGAAATTGCGCCTGATTTTTCATTTGCAGAACAGACTTAATTGGAATGTCTAGTGGCATTTCCTTTGACCATTCATGTTCGATATTTAACTGGTCATACGCCTGCTTTTCTTTCTCTAAATCCAACTTCCATTGATCAGAATTTGTATATATATAAGCATCTTCTTTTTTGTAATCACAATCAATATCCAGCTGTTTTATCGTATCTTCAATAAATTGTTTAGCCTCCATCATAGCTTTATAATACAATTTAGCCTTATCAAAACCAAAATGCTTGATTAATTCATCATAAATTAATCCGTGTTGAGCAGTAATTTTAGCAGTAGTATGACCAGTTGTGCCATTTACGATTACATCTGCATCAATTAGTGTTACGTTGATGTTTTGCTTTGCTAAAATATATGCAGCAGTAATTCCGGTAATGCCGCCACCAACAATTCCAACATCTGTATGTACAGATGATTCTAACGTTGGAAAGCTCGGTAATGATGTTTCTCTCCAAAACGAATGTGATTCAGGAGGCATCTGTGTTTTCGTCAATATTCCCACTCCTATTGCTTAGTTATCTATAGTATTAACCTACCTACTCCTTTTTATTTAACTCTATTCAGTTAATGATGATATAATTAAGTGTATAATTTTCATGTAAGGATAAATGTTACGTGAGGTGATGATATTGAGGACACATGCTATCATAAGTGGACGAGTACAAGGAGTGGGTTTTCGATATACCGCTAAACAAAAAGCTGATGAATTAGGAATAACTGGTTGGATAAGGAATAATGAGGATGGTACGGTCGAATTAGATGCTGAAGGTGACCCGGATCAAGTAGATCAGTTTATTCAAGCATTAAAAAACGGATTAACACCTGTTATTCGCGTTGAGCAGATTGATCAGACGTCAACGCATAAAAATTATGGTTATAGAAACTTTTCTATTAAAAGCTAATATAGATAATCCATTTAGCAAATAATGGATACTATAACGTTTACCTGACAAGCAATTACCGTTAAAAGGGGGATTAACAGATGAAGACCCGTTCTAAAAAAACGCTTAGGACATGTAGCAATGGCCATACATACTATAAAAGCTCAGATTGTCCTAGCTGTCCTATTTGCGAGGCAGAACGAGCACCACGTACAGGATTTCTATCACGTCTTGTAGCACCAGCAAGGAGAGCACTTGAAAATGAACACATTACTACACTAGAAACACTTTCTGATTATACGGAGCGCGAAATTCTAAAGCTACATGGCATAGGTCCAAGCAGTATACCTATACTTAAACGTGCATTAGAGGAAGCAGGCTTGTATTTCAAGGATTCATGATATGTCAATTGAAAACAAGCCGTCCTACAAATACATAGGATACGGCTTGTTCATTATTGTTCTTCAAAAAACTTACGATTTAATGCAATATATTCATTTTCTTCTTCTGGTACTTCATCTTCCATGTAAATGGCCTCAACAGGACAAACAGCTTCACAAGCTCCACAATCAATGCAAATATCTGGATCGATAAAGAACATGTCTTTTCCCTCTTCTATACAATCAACAGGACAAACTTCTACGCATTCTCCTGCTTTTTCATCTTTACAAGGTGATGTAATAATAAATGCCAAGTTTCTCTCCTCCTTCTTCCGATCAGTAAACTCATTACAAAATAGCTTATGATATAATTGTTATTATAACGCATATAAGTTGAAAAATAAAAGTAATATTGTTGAATTTCCTATGGATTATTCCATCATTCTACACATTTTTCACTAATATAAACATATGATTTAGTATTCGTTCTATTAGGGAGAGAATACAATGGAAATTACTGTTCGCCAAGGGGATACTTTATGGTATTACAGCCAGCTTTTTGGTATTCCGTTACCACTAGTCGAAGATTCAAATCGTGGGGTAAATGCAAACCAACTCCAACCCGGCATGCAAGTATTGCTACCAGGATACCGTACGATCACTTACTCTATTCAGCCAAATGATTCATTGTGGACAATAGCAATAACCAATAATATACCTGTAGATAGTATTGCTTTATTGAACCCAACGATCCAACCGATGAATTTACAGATCGGAAAAACCATTCTACTTCCAGAGAAAGTTAGATCCGCGATTATTACAGATTTAAACAAGTATACGTATGAAAAGTTTCAACAGGATTTACATAACTTACAAGCTATTTATCCGTTTATGTTTCAACAATCCATTGGGAAGTCTGTAATGGGAAAGGAAATTGTAGAGTTGCAAATTGGAAGAGGTTCAAACGACGTTCATTTAAACGGCTCCTTCCATGGAAATGAATGGATAACTACTTCTGTTATTATGAAATTCATTAATGAGTATGCACTATCGCTAACCAATCACAATCCCATTCGTGGCAGGTTCACTCTACCTTTATACCAAACGACTCAACTATCCGTAGTGCCAATGGTAAATCCTGATGGAGTTAATCTCGTTATTAATGGAGCAAAAGCTGCAGGAGATTATGAAACAAAAGTATTAGAAATGAATCATCAAAACACTAATTTTTCAAATTGGAAAGCAAATATTAAAGGAGTGGATTTAAACAAACAATATCCTGCACGTTGGGAAACAGAAGTAGAGAGAAAACCAACTTCACCTCAACCACGAGATTTCCCAGGTTATGAACCCATGACTGAGCCGGAAGCAATAACAATGGCAGATTTGGCCAATGAAAGGAATTTCTCCATTGTCAATGCTTTACATACACAAGGTGAAGAAATTTATTGGGGGTTTGAAGGACTTGAACCTCCTGAATCTGAACAAATTGTTAATGAGTATGCACGTGTCAGTGGATACCTTCCTGTGCAATATATTGACAGTTATGCAGGCTATAGGGATTGGTTTATCCAAGAATTCAGAAAGCCTGGTTTCACAATTGAATTAGGTACGGGTGTTAATCCATTGCCGTTTGAACAATTCCCTGAGATATACGAGGAGACATTAGGAATTTTATTAGCAAACCTTTACCTATAAATCTGATTTCCAATCCACTTGTACTGGTCGGACTATTTGTCTTCCTAATTGCAATGTGTAAACATCAGGATTTTGCATTGCTTTCCATGTATCAAAACCAAAAGCTTGATCATATCGGTGAAGTAATAGAGAAAGTAGATTTCCATGACTAACAATAACAATATTACGAAAAGTTGTCGATTTCATCTGATCAATCACTTCATGCGCACGCTCAATTGCATCATTGGAGGACTCTCCACCAGGTAGTGAAAAATCCAACTCTTGAAACGAATGTTCCAGGACATCTAGCCAATCGTCTATTGGATCTTCACTTAATATTCGTTCTTTTAACCGCTCGTCAACATGTATTGTAAGTTGAGCTTTATTTGCAAAGGGCTTAATACTATCGACTGCTCGTAGATAAGGGCTAGAAATAATATGATCAATTTCCTCATCTAAATTCGAAAAGAATTCAGCTAGCTGATTTGCTTGTTGTAAACCATTCGTTGTTAATGGAGAGTCTCTATGTTGACCATGAGCTGAACAATGTCGCACCAAATAAATCTTTTTTTCTGTTAAATTTGCTTGTTCCATTCATTACCCTCCATTTAAAACAGAATAGTATGATAACACCAATTATCTTTAGTATACCATTTTTTATGAAATATTAGTATTCATGTATAAAAATAACAGGGAAATTCCCCTGTTATTTTACCTCTTCAAAGTATTCTTTTCTAAATCCAGCAATTCGTTCACTGTTGTCAATGATAAAGTAGAATTCATCCGTCTCATTCTTTACATCATATACTTTTCCTGGTGTGAGCTTATTGTCCACAATAAATTTCTTTGCATCAGCATGTACGCATTTTAGTCGTTTGATTGTCTCTCGTTCTTCCCAATTTAGATGAATCATAATCGTTACTCCCCTTTTTAAGTTTACATAATATTTATATTGTCAACTTGTCGTTTACTCGAACAAACGTAGATATTCCTCATACCCTTCTTCCCTTAGCCTGTCCTTAGGTATAAATCGCATGGCTGCGGAATTTATACAATATCGAAGTCCGCCTTTATCCTTTGGACCATCCTCAAATACATGACCTAAATGGGAATCCGCGGTTTTACTTCTTACTTCCGTTCTTACCATTCCATGCGTCGAATCTATTTCCTTTTTCAACTGATACAAATCAATGGGCTTGGTAAAGCTTGGCCAACCACATCCCGCATCATATTGATCCGTAGAAGAAAACAGGGGTTCCCCAGAAACAATATCTACATAAATCCCTTCCTCTTCATTATTCCAGTATTCATTTTGAAATGGTCTCTCTGTTCCATTTTCCTGTGTTACATGGAATTGAATGGATGTTAATTGTTTTTTTAACTTACTTTTATCAAGTTTATTTCGCCAGTTTTTCTTTATGAAATCCTCCCTACCCGATCCTTTTTTATACAATCTATAATGAAAGGATTGCTTTTTATAATAATCTTGATGCTCTTCCTCAGCTGGATAAAATGGCTTTGCAGGAAGTATTTTGGTGACGATTGGCTTTGAAAATCTTCCGCTATTTTCTAATTCTTGTTTAGATGCTTCGGCTATCTGCTTTTGCTCATCAGTATGATAGAATATAGCAGTTTGATATGATTCTCCACGATCATGAAACTGACCATAAGGATCTGTAGGGTCGATTTGTTGCCAGAATGTTTCAACTAACTTTTTATATGGCATTATAGATGAATCGAACTCAATTTGTACAGCCTCCACATGGCCAGTTGTATTGGAGCAAACCTGTTCATAAGTAGGATTTTCTACGGTGCCACCAGTATAACCCGATGTTACGCTGATAATACCAGGACGTTCATCGAATGGCTCGACCATGCACCAAAAGCAACCCCCAGCGAAAGTCGCAAACTCTTTCGTTGTATTACGCACATATATCATTCCCTTTTCAGCATTTTCTTCTATTTTTCCTTTTATAGAAGAAAAAATCAAGCTGGGAGCCTTAAAAATTAAATAAACAGCTTCGGAACAGACTGACCAGGCTGTGAATTTCGCTCGGAAACGCGATCCGTTGATGTCAGTTGTAATGCATCTTCTGACAGTTCTGCACTACTTTCGATAAGGGAATCCTCTTCGGTAGACTGTTCATCAGAATCATTTTGATTACCATCTCCACTTTCCATTGAATTGAATGCTTTCATCATTCTATACATAGCAGGTAAATTTTTCACCATAGGCCCATATTCTTGCACGATCGGTGCAGCACTTTGCACCATTTTTAAAACTTGTTGAACATTATTTAATGTTCCAGACAGACCACCTACCCCATTGCTTAAAAATCCAGCACCTGTTCCAGCAGCAGATTGCGGTCGTAAAAAGCTAAGCAGATTTCGTAAATTGCCTCCTCCGGCTTGTTGAGCTCCAGGTATGGATGCCCCTGGAAACCCCCTTCCTGGAAAAGCTCTCGGAAATTGATTACCGTACATCATATTTCCTGGATTTACTTGCTGCATATTAAACGGAAAATTACCTGGCTGATTAGATGGAAATACCATATCATTACCCCCTATACCTAACTAAATCATTTATAGTATTGTACGTAAACCCAGAAAAAAGGTGTAGGCGGTAGTTCTTATAGAACTGTATATCATACATATGAGCGAAATATTTCCCGGGCAACCGCACAAACTAACATGTTTCCCTAAATCCAGTGCCATTTTTGCCGAATTCTGGTTTATTTACTGAAATAATAAATATTAAACAAACGTTTGATTAAAATACCGAACTGGAGGAAAACCATACAGTTCCATGCTAGTATTAGCGTAAATAGGAGGAAGCTAGAAAACCACATACGCTTATCATTATATTATCTAACAAGCTTTAGTTATTCCTTATATATAGATGAATATCGCACTCAATCCAGCCAATCAGCTACACAGTATAAACTCTAACTTTTGGGGTAACCACCTAATTATTTTAAAATAATTATCTTTCGTTTATTAACAGTTTAGGAAATTATAAAATCAGCTCATTAGTTTACTTTTTTATCAGAGTATAACTGATGCTGTTTAACTTTTTTATCACTTCTATTAGAAGGAAAAGGAAAGCGAAGCCCCATTGCGATTGCAGCGCCAATACAACCGAATAGACATCCAAAAAATAAGTATAAAGTTGGTTGGGAGTCCCTGATTATTACGGAGGCAATCCCTCCGATAGCAGGAAAAAGAGCTACCATGTAGCTGCTTAAGGACGCTCCGATTCGTTCTACAAGTTTAAGGTAGAACATCCATGCAACAAAGGACGCAAAAACTGTTAACCATACCAATGCACCAAGATAAGAAATTGATGTTGGGAGGTAGAAATCCTGACCTTGGAAAGTACAAATAATAAATAATAGGAGTGCTGCTACTACTCCACCGAAACTATTTGAGTAGACAGGATTAATTCCTCGGTTGGCATTTCGTGCTGAACTTGCATCACCTACCGATGTTAATAAGGTACCGAGTAATGCGACACCTACCCCTTTTAATTGAGCAAGATTAAATTGCTCGGATAAAAGAGGATAAATAACAATACATACTGCAATCATACCAATTATTCCACCTATAAGTATTCTAAGGTGTAACCTCTCCCCTAGAAATACGCGCAATGCAATAGGAGTCAATATAGCTTTCATAGAAAACATAAGAGTCACCAGCGCTGCAGAACTCCAGATTGTGCCATAATATAATAAAAGATAACTCAAAGCAAAGTTACAAGCCCCAAATATAATAATGGGTAAAGTATCCCTGCGTGAAGGTCGGCCAGATGGCCGATACAAACAAGCCAGGATAACAAATAACAACGCAGCCCCTGCAATACGGTAGGTTAATGACACTTCAAGACTGATAGGTGTACCTTGAATTTTAACAGCTATAAAGTTTAACCCCCATACAAGGAGACAGAAAATGTACATAAAAATAGTCATTGCATAGTCACATCTGACTGTTCCACAAACACAATATCAAAATGATTAAAAACCTCAATCAAAGCATCTTTTAATTGTAAGATTTGCTCCTCAGTATGATTAGGAGTAACGTTAACACGAAAGCGCTCTGTTCCGACAGGAACGGTTGGTGAGTTAATAGGCTGTAAGTAGACACGATGCCTTTCTAGTAAGCGCTTTGCCGCATCCTTGCACTTTTGAGCTTCACCGATTAAGACAGGGAGGATATGAGTTTCACTAGATTTCATTATAGGGATGCCCGCACGATTGAGTTCCTCTCTCAATATTTTCGTCTTTCTATGTAAAACATCTCTCTCATGATTTGATGCTTTTAAATGCTCAAGACTGGCATTACAAGCTGCCACAATAGATGGGGGCAAAGATGTAGTAAAAATGAACCCGGATGCAAAAGATCGAATGACGTCAATTATCTCATTTGATGTAGCAATATACCCACCTATAACACCAATTCCTTTCGCCATAGTTCCTTGAATTATATCAAGACGATGTTCTATTCCTAATTCCGCAGCTTTCCCCGCTCCTCTTGGACCATACATACCGATAGCATGGACCTCATCGATAAATGTTAAAGCATTATACTGTTCTGCAAGGTCGCAAATTTCTTTAATTGGAGAGACATCTCCGTCCATGGAATAAACGGATTCAAAAACAATAATTTTTGGTTGATCAATTAGCTGTTCTACAAGTAGTTCTTCTAAATGACTCACATCATTATGTCGGAAAACTGCACAGGCAGCCTTAGTACTACGAATTCCATTAATGATTGAAGCATGATTAAGTTCGTCAGAAAATATGGTGCAGTCCGGCAACAGACGAAGTAAGCACTGTAATGTGGCATCATTTGATCCATAGCCTGTTGGAAAAACTAACGCTGCCTCTTTGTTATGCCAATCCGCAAGTGACGATTCTAACCTATTATAATGTTTATGGGTTCCTCCCTCTATATACTTTAATTATCTTCAAAATACTCTTGTTTTCTTAGAATTAATCAAGCACCATTTCA